>OZ024666.1:3300000-3461605 GCA_964016415.1 Erwinia sp.
AAATACTGCCATTAACTGGAAGAACTATCGTATCAATATCGTTGATACACCCGGACACGCCGATTTCGGTGGAGAGGTTGAGCGGGTGATGTCGATGGTGGATTCAGTGCTGCTGGTCGTTGATGCAATGGACGGCCCGATGCCCCAGACGCGTTTTGTGACTAAAAAAGCGTTTGCTAATGGCCTGAAACCGATTGTGGTTATCAACAAAGTTGACCGTCCTGGCGCCCGTCCTGACTGGGTAGTCGATCAGGTTTTCGACCTGTTTGTGAATCTGGATGCGACTGATGAGCAGCTCGATTTTCCGGTCATCTATGCATCGGCACTGAATGGTATTGCCGGGCTGGACCACGAAGATATGGCTGATGATATGACGCCGTTGTATCAGGCGATCGTTGATCATGTTTCTCCACCTAAAGTAGAAGTTGAAGCACCTTTCCAGATGCAAATTTCTCAGCTCGACTACAACAGCTATGTGGGTGTTATCGGCATAGGCCGTATTAAGCGTGGTGTGGTAAAACCGAATCAGCAGGTCACGATCATTGACAGTGAAGGCAAAACCCGCAACGGTAAAGTGGGTAAAGTGCTGACGCATCTTGGTCTTGAGCGAATTGAAGCGACGGCAGCAGAAGCAGGAGACATTATTGCAATCACCGGACTGGGTGAACTGAATATTTCAGACACCATCTGTGACCCGCAGAATGTTGAAGCGCTGCCAGCACTGAGCGTCGATGAACCAACGGTAACCATGTTCTTCAACGTCAACACCTCACCTTTCTGTGGTAAAGAAGGGAAGTTCGTCACTTCGCGTCAGATTCTTGATCGCCTGAATAAAGAGCTGGTGCATAACGTGGCGTTGCGTGTTGAAGAGACTGAAGATGCGGATGCTTTCCGGGTCTCCGGTCGTGGTGAGCTGCATCTGTCAGTACTGATTGAGAATATGCGTCGTGAAGGGTTTGAAATCGCTGTTTCACGTCCAAAAGTTATCAATCGTGTTATCGATGGTCGTAATCAGGAACCTTTTGAAAACGTCACGCTGGATATCGAAGAGCAGCACCAGGGTGCGGTAATGCAAGCGATGGGTGAGCGCAAAGGGGATGTTAAAGACATGATCCCTGATGGCAAAGGCCGTATTCGTTTGGATTATCTGATCCCTGCGCGTGGTCTGATCGGTTTCCGTACTGAATTCATGACAATGACATCGGGTACCGGTTTACTCTATTCAACTTTCAGCCACTACGATGATGTGCGTCCAGGCGAAATTGGCCAGCGTCAGAACGGTGTATTGATCTCCAATGGTCAGGGGAAAGCGGTGGCATTTGCCCTGTTCAGTTTGCAGGATCGCGGCAAGCTGTTCCTGGGTCATGGTGCTGAAGTTTACGAAGGGCAGATTATTGGTATTCATAGCCGTTCAAACGACCTGACGGTGAACTGCCTGACCGGTAAAAAACTGACCAACATGCGTGCTTCAGGTACGGATGAGGCGACAACACTGGTACCACCAGTGAAGATGTCTCTGGAGCAGGCGCTGGAGTTTATTGATGACGACGAGCTGGTGGAAGTGACACCTGTCTCTGTGCGTATTCGTAAACGCCACCTGACCGAAAATGACCGTAAGCGTGCTAATCGCGGTTCTAAAGAGTCCTGATTTTTTAGTTCTGTAAGCGTTATCAGGCTGGCCACAGGCCAGCCTGTTTTTTTTCCTGCCAAAGTTTTCCTCTTCTGCCTGTTCAGTAACTGCTTTTACCGCTAGAGTGAATTATCTGCTGGCATAAAAGGAGATAACTATGCTGTATATCTTTGATTTAGCTAACGTCATTGTTGATATAGATTTCAATCGTGTGCTGGGTGTCTGGAGTGATTTAAGTCGGGTTCCTCTCGCGACCTTACAAAACCGTTTTGCTATGGATGAGAGTTTTCAGCAGCATGAACGGGGGGAGATCAGTGATCAGGTTTTTGCAGAAAAAATGTGTGAAAAACTCGACCTGGCGCTGGGATTTGAGCAGTTTACAGTTGGCTGGCTGGCTGGCTGGCTGGCAGGCAGTTTTTGTTGGGGTGCGCAGCGACGTTATCGATATCATGCAGGCCCTGAGGGCTCAGGGTGAAAGAGTGGTTATTCTGTCGAATACCAATAATCTGCACTGTGAGTTTTGGCCGTCACGTTATCCTGAAGTGATAAACGCTGCCGATCATATTTATCTCTCTCAGGAGATGGGGATGCGCAAGCCAGAAGCAGAAATCTATCAGCAAGTACTGCAACGTGAGAAAGTCCTGCCACAGGATGTGTTCTTTTTTGATGATAATGAGGAGAACATCAGGGGAGCTACTGCATTAGGTATCAAAAGTGTCCTGGTCTCTGATTCTGGTATTGTCCCTGCGTTTTTTGCCGGGAAACTGAACAAATGATCATCTGGCAGAGCTGCGTACAACAGCTGAAAACAGGCTGGCAATGGCTGGCAATACTCTGGAAACGGATCGGAGATAACGGGTTGACTACGCTGGCCGGAAACCTGGCTTATGTTTCGTTGCTCTCTCTGGTTCCTCTGGTTGCTGTTGTGTTTGCCTTGTTTGCTGCGTTTCCTATGTTTTCTCCTGTAAGCGAACAGTTAAAAGTTTTCGTTTTCAATAATTTTGTTCCAGCCACAGGCAATGTGGTACAAAACTATCTTGAACAGTTTGTCGCGAATGTGAATCGTATGACGGCGGTGGGGGCAATAGGGTTAGTCGTCACTGCATTATTACTGATGTATTCAATAGATTCATCGTTGAATACTATCTTTCGTAGTAAGCGTAAACGTCCGCTGGTCTACTCTTTTGCCGTTTACTGGATGATTCTGACATTAGGTCCTTTACTGGCAGGTGCGAGCCTCGCTATCAGCTCCTATCTCCTCTCTTTGCATTGGACGGCCATTACCGGAGTTCACCGGATAGTTGATTATGGTTTGCGTTTGTTTCCCTTTTTACTGTCCTGGCTCTCTTTCTGGTTACTCTACAGCGTGGTACCAACTCGCAGAATACCGACTAAAGACGCTCTGACGGGTGCATTAGTGGCGGGTGTGTTATTTGAGTTTGGAAAAAAAATATTTACCCTCTATGTGACAATGTTTCCCTCTTACCAGTTAATTTATGGTGTACTGGCGGTTATTCCGATTCTGTTTTTGTGGGTCTACTGGACATGGTGCATCGTGTTACTCGGCGCGGAGATCACTGCCACTCAGGGTGATTTTCGTCAGTTCAGACAGAGACAATCTCATGACACGACCTTATCAGAGAGGGAAGAGCAGTGATTGCATTACTTCAGCGCACACAGTCAGCCAGTGTGGCAGTCAGCGGAGAGACTATAGCGGCAATTGGCCAGGGATTATTAGTGTTACTGGGTGTGGAAAAAACAGATACGCCACAAATAGCAGAACGCTTATCTGACAGGGTACTTGGCTATCGTATGTTCAGCGACAGTGAAGGTAAAATGAATCTCAACGTGCAGCAGGCCGGGGGCAGCCTTCTTGTCGTTTCTCAGTTCACACTTGCAGCGGAGACAAATAAAGGATTAAGGCCAGGGTTTTCCTCAGGAGCAGCACCGGAGGTGGCGGAGTCGCTGTATCATCATTTTGTTGCGTGTTGTCAGAAAAAAGGGATCCACACTGTCACCGGACGCTTTGCTGCAGATATGCAGGTTACGCTGGTTAACGATGGTCCGGTCACTTTTTGGTTACAGGTTTAAGTGGCGGCACAGGGTTCATCATTACTAAGAGAACAGGGTTATGTATCATCTTCGTGTGCCGGAAACGGAAGAGGAGCTACAGAGTTACTACACATTTCGCTGGCAGATGTTACGTAAGCCGCTACAGCAACCCATAGGATCTGAAAGAGACGCCTGGGATGCCACGGCTCACCATCAAATGGTTGTCGATGAGCAGGGTGCACCGATGGCCATAGGTCGTCTGTATATTAATGCCGAAAATGAAGCGGCAATTCGTTTTATGGCTGTCCATCCTGATGTTCGTCGCAAGGGGTTAGGTACACTGGTTGCTATGACACTGGAATCAGTGGCGCGCCAGGAGGGGGCGAAACGTATTGTGTGTTCAACACGAGAAGATGCGATCGACTTTTTCGTTAAGCTGGGGTACAGCAATGAAGGCGAAGTGACTGTCCCGCAGACCACACCCCTGCGTCACTTTATGATGGTAAAACCGGTCATTACACTGGATGCCATTTTGCATCGTCCTGACTGGTGCGGGCAGTTACAACAGGCCTGGTATGACCATATTCCCCTCAGTGAAAAAATGGGGGTGAGGATAATCCAGTACACCGGACATCAGTTCATCACCACGATGCCGGAAAGTGGTAATCGTAACTTAAATCACACACTTTTCGCGGGAAGTCTTTTTTCACTCGCGACGCTAACCGGGTGGGGACTTATCTGGTTGCTGTTACGTGAGCGGCATTTAGGGGGAAATATCATCCTTGCTGACGCGCATATTCGCTACAGCCAGCCAGTGACGGGCCGACCCGAGGCGGTTGCTGATCTTGGCTCTTTAAGTGGAGATCTGGATCGTCTGGCGCGCGGACGTAAAGCGCGTGTTCAACTCAAAGTATCGCTCTCTGGTGATGCAGGATGCGGTGCGGTGTTTGAAGGTGTTTATATGGTATTACCCGTGACGGAACAGGGCGATAGCCCGTTACCTCATGTTGAATAAATCGGGCAGCCCGCGGGCTACCCGATGATGTTCAGGGTTGAACGAGAGGGGTAACCACCTGCCCCGCCTGCAACTGTTGCTGCCTGCGTTGTTCATTTGCAGTGATAATCAGAGTTCCGTTCATGCTGTCACGAAATGATTTTCCGGCAGTAAGATTACCCTGCAGGGTCAATTGCACATCACTCAGCGTGCTATCCAGCACTGTTGGCCAGCCCCAGTTGTAAAGTAAATCAGGTGGAATCTGTCGTCCGCTCAGGTTTAATTGCAAATCTCGTTGTGGCTGCTGAGACAGCGTAACGCTACACTCAAGAATTCCTCTATTAACAAAAGCACTCAGCTCGCTGATATTTATTTTTTCTTTATCGGCGGTCAAAGTCACTGAAGGATGGCGTAAATCTATCCGGTTAAAGGTTGCTTCTGCGGCGACTGCCTGGAAATTGCCGCCCCATACCCCCCACTGATGATCGCGTGCCAGCAATAAATTACTGCCACAGCCCTCCAGAGAGGTCAGCTGGAAAGGAAAGTCCGGGTTGATATCAATCAGCAAATTGCGGTTAGCGTCGATTTTTTTTACTTCAATAGCTGAAAGCCATGCAGGCAGGGGCGTCATCCACTTTTCACGCCACTGTTTTGGCAGTGTATATTCGATACCTGCAATAGCCAGACTGTCGAGTACCAGCTTTTTATCAGCGCGATGCCATTGCCCGGAAGTGCGAATCAGACCTTTCGACCAGCGTGAACTCAGCTGATTAATGTTAACGCCCTCAGGCGTAAAGTCGAGATTGACGATAGGCTCCGTCAGGCTGATATCGCCGCTGATCAGGGTATTGGCATTCATCGACAATGATCCCGCATTACTGTGCCATCCGCCATCCTGTAGCGTTGCATTTTTCAATACAAGGTCTAAGTCATTTACTGCCCACCCTGCGCCTTCCATTCGGGCGTTGGTGACGTCGATGCGATCAAATGTCACTGCGGGCAGAGGAAATGAGGGGACAATAAATTCACTCAGTTTCCGGTCGCTTTGCCAGCGAATATCGCTCAGGCGTAATGCAGAGACATGCCACTGATGTTGAGCATCGCGCCGCGCGTTATTGAAAGTCACGGAGCCGAGGGCCACATCTGCACCGGCATCGCTGATAATAATTTGCTGCTGCTGTATAGAACCTTGCAACAACACATTGGTAGCCTGAGTCCCTGCATAGTCTACTGATTTCGCACTCAGACGAAATTTTGCATGCTCTTCCTGAGAAGGAAGCCAGGGCGCAATGCCTCCCGTGACATTACTGGCTACAATACCTTGTGGTGTCAGTATTGCCATCTCGTTTAACTGCAGGCGGTCTGCGTTGATAGCCGAGGATAAAGGAGAATTGTCATCAATTTTCAGCGTCCCGTTATCCAGAGAGATGCTGGAGAAATGATTTGGTGTAACCAGTTGATCAAGAGATAAACCAAGATCAATTTGTTTTGCTACCAGTGATGCTGGTTGTCCTTTATGACCAAAATTGACGCGGCTGAGAATGAGGTGGGAAGGTGTTGAGAATGAGTGACTCACTTTCCCGACCGACAGATGATAAGGTGTACGCTCTGTTACCGTGCGACTTATCCATGCTGCACCCCAGGTTGTCTGTAATACAGCATACAAACTAATCAGAGTGAAGATGATAACCAACAATAAGGTGAGTAGCAGTTTACCTGGCCATTTCATAATGCACGTTCCTGTAACCGGGGCAGCGATGCCGTAGCTGATAAAAATAATACTCAAATACAGACATCGCAGGGAATGTTCCTTTCTCTATTCTACCCATAGAAGCAGGATGAGTTGTTATTTTTCCTCAGGGAAAAAGAGATTAAGTACAATGGCGGTAATTCCACCTGCTGCTATCCCAGATGAAAACAGTGTTTTTATCCATTCCGGAGCAAATTGTAGAATCAATGGTTGTTGGGAAACGCCTAACCCAACGGCAAGGGAGAGCGCAATAATCAAAACAGCCCGGCGGTTGAGTGGTTCGCGTGAAACAATGCGTACGCCAGATGCAGCGATAGTCCCAAACATCACGATAGTTGCTCCACCGAGAACAGGTTCAGGAATATGCTGTACAAATCCACTGACGGCGGGGAATAACCCAAGAAGAATCAGCATCAGGGCTACAAAAAAACCGACATAACGGCTGGCTACTCCTGTTAACTGAATAACCCCATTATTTTGACCGAAGCACGAGTTGGGAAAGGTATTGAAGAGCGCAGAAACAAAAGAGTTAAGACCATTTGCCAGCACCCCACCTTTCAGACGTCTCATATAAACAGGCCCTTTTACCGGTTGTTCAGAAACATCAGAAGTGGCAGTGATATCTCCTATGGTTTCGAGCGAGGTGACCATAAATACCAGCATCAGTGGAATCAACAGACCCCAGTCGATACCTAATCCATAATGAAACGGTGTGGGTAGTGCGATAACCGGAGCAGTTGTGGTTGGTGTACTGGCTGGCAGCATGCCGAAAAACCATGCCAGCAGGTAGCCAATGGTCATGGCGATGACCAGAGAAGCAACACGTAAGTAAGGATTACGCTGGCGATTGAGGACAATAATGATCAGTAATACCGCACCAGCGAGTAATAAATTTTTCGGGCTGCCAAAACTGTGATCAGCCAGCGCCGCATAACCACCCCCGATAGAGGTGAGTCCCACCTGAATCAACGACAGACCAATAATCATTACCACGATACCAGAGACCAGGGGGGTAATGACGCGTCGTGCAAGATGGAGTACCTGTGATAGCAGCATTTCTGTACAAGAGGCAAGCATTAATGTGCCAAACAGCGCGGCCATCATGGTTGTGGTATCCGCTCCCCCGGTTTTCAATGCCACTCCGCCCATGATAAGCGGCGTGACGAAATTAAAACTGGTGCCCTGAATGGAGAGCAGGCCAGAACCGACCTGGCCCCATGCTTTTATCTGGATAACAGAAGCGATGCCTGAAGCGAACAGAGACATACTAATAATATGTTGCGTATCTTCAGCAGGCAGACCCAATGCGTTACAAATCAGTAATGCCGGGGTAATGACAGCGACAAACATCGCCAGCAGATGTTGAGAGGCTGCAAACAGCGTTTGCGGGAGTGGTGGCCGATCTTCGAGATGATAAATAAGCTCACTCTGTTTTTCTTTTTTTGTAGGGGTTTGAGTGTCTGGCATAATAGTTATTCCTGGTGAAATCAGGCGGCAATTCTAATCATCTGTATCATAAAAGCAAACGATTGCCCATTCATTTTAAAGGAGTGATTTGAGGGCTATTCCCTTGCCCTTTATCTGTTTTTCAATCCGGATAAATCACTATCTTTCATGTAGCGCTTCTGCATGAGCCCGCAGGATCGGCTTCAACAGATAGCTGAGAATGCTTTTTTTGCCTGTGAGAATATCGACAGACGCTACCATTCCCGGAATAATCAACAAGGGTTTTTCAGCACTACCAAGGTAGTTTTTATCGGTACGCAGACGAATAATATAGAAGCTGTTGCCATCTTTATCTGTCACGGTATCCGGGCTGATTTGTACTAACTCCCCTTTCAGGCCACCATAAATGGTATAGTCATAAGCAGTAAATTTAATTGAAGCCTGCATACCAGGATGCAGAAAAGCGATATCCTGAGGACGGATACGCGCCTCAATCAATAAGTTATCATCCAGAGGAACAATTTCTACTAAATCGCTACCTGGCTGAATCACACCCCCAATGGTATTCACCAGCATTTGTTGTACTACGCCACGCACCGGTGAAAGAACTAGCGTGCGGTTGACCCGATCCTCCAGAGCTTTACCGGTTGCTGTCAGTTTATCCAAAGATGTCTGTGCTTCGTTCAATTGTCCAAGCGCATCGCTTTTATAGCGGCCACGGCTTTCGGCCATTTTATTTTCAATCTCTTTAATCGCTGATTCAGCGTGAGGAATAGAGAGAGTGACAGAATCTAACTGACCACGCGTCTCAACCACTGAACGACGCAGCCGCAAAATTTCTACTTTAGAGATAGCGCCTTGTGAAACAAGAGGTTCTGACATAGTCAGCTCCTGTTGCTGCAGACCCAGACTGTTTTGAAACTGTTCACGTTTTGCTGTGAAATCACGCAATTCCTGACGGCGTTGAATTAACTATTCTGCCAGGCCCGATATTTCATTATTGATTTGCTGACGGCGACTGGTTTAGAGCTGCTGTTCGCCCTCAGCCACTTCCGGGGAGAGTTTAGCGATATCTTCCGGCAGCAGCAGTTCACGATCCTGAATTTCTGCATTAAGTCGTGCAATACGCAATTTTAATGCCCGAATTTCGGCGTCCGTTTCATCCACATTGGAAGAGAAACGTGTTGGGTCAAGGCGCAGTAATGCTTCACCTGATTGTACAACCTGGCCTTCATGAACAAAGAGTTTGGTGACGATCCCACCCTCCAGATTCTGAACTTTTTGTAACCGGGACGAAGGTATCGCTTTTCCCTGCGCTCGCGTTATTTCATCGATTTGTGTCAGCCCTGACCACAGTAAAAAAAAGAGGAAAAAGGCGAAAATAGTCCAGATGGTCAGGCGGGTGATAGCGGAGCTGTCTTCCACCTTTGCCTGGCTGATTCCTGGCAGGGTTTGTTGTGTTTCACGATCCTGGCGTGAAAAGTAACGGCGCAGATGTTGAAAAAAATTACCGGGATGCATTGATTTTCCCCTTTTTCAGGGCTTCCATTACAATGGCTTTCGGGCCATCAGCAATGATTTTACCTCCGTCAATAATGACAAGTCTGTCGACCAGTGACAGCATCGACGCGCGGTGAGTGACCAGTAACAGAGTCTTATCCTGTAACATGGGGGTGAGAGCCTTTTTGAAGAGCTCTTCGCTGGTATTATCCATGGCGCTGGTGGGTTCATCGAAAATAAGAATTGGCGGGTCAAGAAGCAAAGCACGCGCCAGAGACACCGCCTGGCGTTGACCACCAGACAATAAAGCCCCGCGTTCGCCAACCTGCATGTTATAACCATCCGGATGTAAGCGTACAAAATCACTGACGCCAGCAATGCTGGCAGCGCGCAGCATCGCCTCGTCTTCAACATAGCGTGCACCGCTGATCAGATTATCGCGCAGAGTACCGCTAAACAATTGAATATCTTGTGGCACATAACCAATATTATGACGTAGATCGCTGGCGTCAGACTGGCGTAAGTCAACATCATCAATCAGAATATTACCCTCATCGGGCTCGTAAAACTGCATCAGTAATTTTTGCAGTGAACTTTTCCCTGAACCAGTACGACCAATAAAGCCCACTTTTTCTCCGGGCATAATTGACAGATTGATCCCTTTTAATGAACTCCCTTTTTGTCCGGGGTAATTAAATGTGATATCACGTAACTCAATTTTACCCTGGATGTGATCCCGACTGATGGGGCGCTGATTATCTGTTCGTTCCTGAGGTAGCTCCATCATCTGATTAGTAGTGACCATCGTCAATTTAGCTTGTTGAAAACGGCTAATTAAACCAGACAGTTGCCCCAGGGGAATTAATGCACGAGTGTTTAACATATAACAGGCAATTAATCCTCCCATAGTTAACTTATTCTCAGTCAACATATAGACGCCGAAAACAACGATGGCAACACCTGCAAACTGCTGAAACCACTGACTTAAATTAACAGCCAACGATGAAAGAGCTTTAGCGCGCATCTCCAGCTTTCCTAAAGCGCTGAGCGTTTGTTCCCACAGATACTGCCTTTCACTCTCAGCATTACAGGCTTTTATTGCATCTAAACTTCCTAAGGTTTCAATTAACACTGCCTGCCTTTCACTGGCCAGCTTCATGGTTTTCTCTATCGTGGCTGAAATAGGCTTTTGCATTAACCAGCTAATGAGTAACACCACGGGGAAGGTGATTAATGTAATGAATACCAATGGACCACCAATAATCGCAATTACCACTAAAAGTAATAAGGTAAAAGGCAGATCGATAAAAGTGGTCAGTGTCAGCGACGAGAGAAAATCACGTAAAGACTGAAACTCATCAATATTTTGTGCAAAGCTACCGACTCGTGCCGGGCGAGCTTTCATTTTCATGCCTGTAATACGTTCAAACAGGGTTGCCGAAACAATCAGGTCTGTTTTTTTCCCCGCAGTATCGAGACAAAGGCTTCTTAATGACTTGAGGATAACGTCAAAAATCATTGCCCCGACGATTCCGCTAGCCAGCACCCAGAGTGTTGGCATGGCCTGATTTGGCACCACTCTGTCGTAGACATTCATCGTAAACAGTGGTGTTGCCAGAGCAATAACATTGATTACCAGGCTGGCAATTAATGCATCAGCATATAAGGGGCGTGACAGTGCCAGAATGTCTTTAAACCAGGACTTACTGTGAGGAATACGATCTGCGGGTTCGTTTTCATATTTGTGGCGCCGCTGTGCAAACAGCACATAACCGTTATGATTTTTTTCAAGCTGCTCGCGACTGAGGGTAATTTCCCCGCCTTCAGTTTCACTGGGCATCAGGCGTGCATCGCCTTGTTCATTCCAGCCAAGCAAGACTGCAGTATGACCCTGATACAGAAATAACATAGCGGGAAGAGACATATCAGGAATAGCCTCAAGCCCTCTTTTCAGGATGCGGGCTTGTAATCCGACTCGCGCAGCTGCTCTTGGCAGTAATCTGAGAGTCAGACACTGACCAGCAAGTGGTAACCCGGCCGTCAGCGATGTCCTGTTAGCAGTGATGCCCTGCAGAGCACAGAGAATAAGCAGACCATCAAGCAAAGGATCATCATGCTGGTCGCGTGGAACAAGTGATAGAGCGCCAGGAGGATCGGCAAACGATGACGAAGATGGTGTGTAATCCATGTGTAATGCATCTCTTTGAAACGCATCCATGCGACAATAAACTCAACGAATCCCGGTTGATGGTGGTCAGGGTAGTTACTTGTTCATGTTATCGACAATTTACTAATTTAGTGAAGGCAACTCTGGTGATTTTCCGCCAGAAGATGCAGTGATTGCTGCTTCCGGAGGTGTGATCTTCATTGTTTTCAGAAGCACCCCCATACGAGCTTTGACGCGATACTCACTGTACATCAATAAATAGCGTAGTTCGACTTCACGTCGCTGTGAGGTAAAACGTTCATTTTCACTATCAAGCAGATCGAGTAACGTTCTCTCTCCCAGACTGAATTGCTGCTGGTAGGCTGTACGCACGCGGGCACTGCGTGTTGAGTAATCGGTTGCGATCGGCAGTTGCTGACGAGCATTATTCATTGCTGACCAGGCTAGACGCATCTCTTCATTCAGCGTGCGCAGGGCATTATCTTTAATGTCCTGAGCTTCCTTTATTTTATAGGCTTTTGATTGTAAATCGGCACTGTCGCTTCCACCCTGATAAAGGTTATAGCGTAATCTGACCATCGCCTGCCATTCGCCATTATGTCCGCGAACACCATCCACATTTTTATCCATGGTAAGGTTCATTTCCACATTCACTTGTGGATAAAAAGTCGATTTTGCTGCCTGGTACTGCTCTTTTGTGGCATCAATATCTGACTCTGCTGATTTTAATAATGGATTATTCGAAATCATCGTACGTTGCGCATCGGCGAGTGTCTGAGGCAGGTTTTTTTCAGCGTCACTGGGTACTGTCAGAGCAATCGGTTCTTTACCTATTGCACTGAAATAGTTAGTTTTTGCATCTTCAAGGGTTAGTCTGTTCGGTCAGTAAATTGTTACGAGCCTGAGCAAGACGTGCTTCGGCCTGGTCAAGGTCAGCAAGGCGTCCGACACCCTGATCTGAACGTAATTTAATTTGGTCGTAAATACGTTCATGTGAAGTGAGGTTTTCCTGTGCCAGCCTGACAAACTCCTCCCGCTGAAGCACGTCAAGATAAGCCGTAACCCCACTCAGTGCGGTTGCTTCACTGGTGCTCATTACTTTACTGGCGCGAGAATTAACCGTTGCCTGTTGTCTGCCAACTTCACTGCTGGTGGCAAAACCATCAAATAACGTTTGACTAAGAGAGATCCCAGATTCCTGACGATTAAGGCCAACGGATGACGCGGTAGGGCTGTTAACCTCCTGGCGGCCAGTGCCAGCGTTTAAATTAATCGAAGGTAAATAACGCCCTCTGGCCCCCCTCAGGTCACTGTCCGCTGACAGACGACTGTTTATTGAAGCTTTAACTTCAGGATGACCATTAACAGCGAATTGAATAGCATTTTCCAGCGTCTCCGAGAAGACAGTAGGCGAGAGAAAGATACTGCATGCAGCCAGGTAAAAACTTTTTCTGGAGAGCATCGTGGTTATCATGATGTAATAACCTGATTTAAATTAAATTTATGGACGAAAGTTCAGCTGCAGGTATATGAGGCTGGTAATAAACTTAGCCTAAAAATAATCACATGAATTATTAAATAATTAATAAATTCTTTTATGGAAAAACATTAATTGTTATTATAATGTTTAATTTACTAGCATTGAAATGTTTCAGTCAAGTTATTGGGATGTGCCTGTGCTAAATCAAAAAATATTAATAAAAACTGAATAAAAACTGAATAAAAACTAAATAAAAAATTAATAAACCTCAGGATCCAGGCATAAGGCCAAACGTATCAGGACGAAATACAGTTTTCTCATTTTAGAATTTTAAGAGGGAATTATCGTGTCCAGCGTTATTGGTACAATAAAATTTGTTTTAGGGCAGGTGTATGTTATTGCTGTGGATGGTTCACAGAGATTACTTTCATCCGGTGACAAAATTTACAGCGGTGAAGAGGTGGTCACGGGTAACTCCGGTGCCGTTTCTATTGCTCTGCCTGACGGACGAACGCTCGATCTTGGACGCGACAGTAACTGGAGTGGAACGCCAGGTGCCACACCGACCAACAATAATGAAAATCAAAACCAGGATATTGCCAGCCTGCAGGCGCAGATAGCCGCAGGTCAGGATCCGACAAAAACACTCGAAGCAACTGCGGCAGGTTAAGCAACCTCAGGAGAAGCTGGTGATGGCGGCGGTGACCACACTGCAGTTGTACTCGATCTCACCGGACAATCAGTGAATTCAACCGTTGGCTATGACACATCAGGACTTTCGTCCGAGGCTGCAACGGATAGCGATTCAGGCACCACTTCCACCTCGTCTTCTTCGACCAGTAGTGATACTGATACAACTGCCCCGGTAGTTACCCTGGGCGTTGATTCGTTGACTGCTGATAATGTGATCAATGTTGCTGAGGCGACGGGAATAATCGCAGTTACAGGTACACTCAGCGGCCTTGCCAGCGGTGACACTGCAACGATAACGGTGACTGTCGGAAATCAATCTTATAACGCCACAGTCAGTGCGGACGGTAAAACCTGGAGTGCCAGTGTGCCCGGCAGCGTATTAGCCGGTAACAGCAGTGTGACGGCCACCGTCACCGCCACCGATGCGGCCGGTAACAGCAGCACCAGCAGCAGTCAGCATACCTATACGGTGGATACTACGGCACCTGCGGCGACAGTGGGTGTTGATGCCGTTACTGCCGATAATGTAATTAATGCCGCTGAAGCCGGGCAGAATGTGCCGGTCACCGGGACACTCAGCGGGCTGGGTACGGGAGAAACCGGCACCGTGACGGTGAAAGTGGGTGATCAGAGTTATAACGCTACCGTCAGTGATGACGGTAAAACCTGGAGTGCCAGTGTGCCCGGCAGTGTATTAGCCGGTAACAGCAGCGTGACTGCCACTGTCACCGCCACCGATGCGGCGGGTAACAGCAGCACCAGCAGCGCTGACCGTACCTATACGGTGGATACCACGGCACCCGGCGCAACAGTGGGTGTTGATGCGGTCACTGCGGATAATGTGATTAACGCTGCTGAAGCGGGTCAGAATGTGCAGGTGACCGGGACACTCAGCGGGCTGGGTGCGGGTGAAACCGGCACCGTCACCGTGAAAGTGGGTGATCAGAGCTACAGCGACACAGTCAGTGCGGACGGCAAAACCTGGAGCGCGAATGTGCCCGGCAGTGTATTAGCCGGTAACAGCAGCGTGACGGCGACTGTCACCGCCACTGACGCAGCCGGTAACAGCAGCGTGACGGCGACTGTCACCGCCACTGACGCAGCCGGTAACAGCAGCCAGGCGAGCACCGCGCATGCCTATACGGTCGATACCACGGCACCGGTTGCCAGTGTGGGTGTCGATGTGGTCACCGCCGATAATGTGATTAACGCCGCCGAAGCGGATCAGAATGTGCCGGTGACCGGTACCCTCAGCGGGCTGGGTGCGGGTGAAACCGGCACCGTGACCGTCAAAGTCGGTGATCAGAGTTATAACGCCACAGTCAGTGCGGACGGTAAAACCTGGAGTGCCAGTGTGCCCGGCAGTGTATTAGCCGGTAACAGCAGCGTGACGGCGACTGTCACCGTCACTGACGCAGCCGGTAACAGCAGCCAGGCGAGCACCGCGCATGCCTATACGGTCGATACCACGGCACCGGTTGCCAGTGTGGGTGTTGATGCTGTCACCGCCGATAATGTGATTAACGCCGCCGAAGCGGGTCAGAATGTGCCGGTGACCGGTACCCTCAGCGGGCTGGGTGCGGGTGAAACCGGCACCGTGGCCGTCAAAGTCGGTGATCAGAGTTATAACGCCACAGTCAGTGCGGACGGTAAAACCTGGAGTGCCAGTGTGCCCGGCAGTGTATTAGCCGGTAACAGCAGCGTCACGGCCACCGTCACCGCCACCGATGCGGCCGGTAACAGCAGCCAGGCGAGCGCTGACCGTACCTATACGGTGGATACCACGGCACCGGTTGCCAGTGTGGGTGTTGATGCTGTCACCGCCGATAATGTGATTAATGCCACTGAGGCGGGTCAGAATGTGCCGGTGACCGGGACGATCAGCGGGCTGGGTGCGAGTGAAACCGGCACCGTGACCGTGAAAGTCGGTGATCAGAGTTATAACGCCACGGTGAGTGCGGACGGCAAAACCTGGAGCGCGAGTGTGCCCGGCAGTGTATTAGCCGGTAACAGCAGCGTGACGGCCACTGTCACCGCCACCGATGCGGCGGGTAACAGCAGCACCAGCAGCGCTGACCGTACCTATACGGTCGACACCGCGGCACCGACAGCCAGTGTGGGTGTTGATGCTGTCACCGCCGATAATGTGATTAACGCCACTGAGGCCGGGCAGAATGTGCCGGTGACCGGGACAATCAGCGGGCTGGGTGCGGGTGAAACCGGCACTGTCACCGTGAAAATGGATGATCAGAGTTATAACGCTACCGTGAGTGCGGACGGAAAAACCTGGAGCGCCAGTGTGCCGGGCAGCGTGCTGGCGGGTAACAGTAATGTGCATGCCACGCTGACTGCCACCGATGCGGCGGGTAACAGCAGCCAGGCGAGTGCCGACCATGCTTACCGCGTCGATACCACTGCACCGACAGCCAGCGTGGGTGTTGACGCAGTCACCGCGGATAACGTGATCAACGCCGCTGAAGCGGGTCAGAATGTACCGGTCACCGGTACCATCAGCGGCCTTGCCAGCGGTGAGACGGGTACCGTGAAGGTCACCGTAGGTAATCAGAGCTATAACGCCACGGTGAGTGCGGACGGTAAAACCTGGAGTGCGAATGTACCGGGTAGTGTGCTGGCGGGTAACAGCAATGTGCATGCGACGCTGACGGCGACCGATGCTGCCGGCAACAGCAGCCAGGCGACTGCCGATCATGGCTATAAGGTGGACACCACCGCGCCAGTGGCGGGTGTGGATGTGGATGCGGTCACCGCGGATAATGTGATTAACGCCGCTGAAGCGGGTCAGAATGTGCCGGTCACCGGGACACTCAGCGGGCTGGGTGCGGGTGACCGGCACCGTGACGGTGAAAGTGGGTGATCAGAGCTACAGCGCCACGATGAGTGCGGACGGAAAAACCTGGAGCGCGAATGTGCCGGGCAGCGTGCTGGCGGGTAACAGTAACGTGCATGCCACGCTGACTGCTACCGATGCGGCGGGTAACAGCAGCCAGGCGAGTGCCGACCATGCTTACCGCGTCGATACCACGGCACCGGTTGCCGGCGTCGGTGTTGACGCCGTCACTGCGGATAATGTAATTAACGCCACTGAGGCGGGTCAGAATGTGCCGGTCACCGGGACAATCAGCGGGCTGGGTGCGGGTGAAACCGGCACCGTGACGGTGAAAGTGGGTGATCAGAGCTACAGCGCCACAGTGAGTGCGGACGGTAAAACGTGGAGCGCGAATGTGCCGGGCAGCGTGCTGGCGGGTAACAGTAATGTGCATGCCACGCTGACGGCCACCGATGCGGCGGGTAACAGCAGCCAGGCGAGTGCCGACCATGCTTACCGCGTCGATACCACGGCACCGACAGCCAGCGTGGGTGTCGATGCGGTCACTACGGATAATGTAATTAACGCCACTGAGGCGGGTCAGAATGTGCCGGTGACCGGGACCATCAGCGGCCTTGCCAGTGGTGAAACCGGCACCGTGACGGTGAAAGTGGGTGATCAGAGCTACAGCGCCACAGTGAGTGCGGACGGTAAAACGTGGAGCGCGAATGTGCCGGGCAGCGTGCTGGCGGGTAACAGTAACGTGCATGCGACGCTGACGGCGACCGATGCGGCCGGCAACAGCAGCCAGGCGAATGCAGATCATGCGTATAGTGTGGATACTGTAGCCCCGGTCAGTTCCGGTAGTACGGTGACCGGCACTGAAGATACGACACTGCAGCTCAATTGGAAGGACCTGGGTGTGTCGACCGATACGGCAAAAGTGGTGATTAATTCATTACCTCCGTCAAATACCGGCACACTTTACTATAACGATCATGGTACGTTGAAGGCTGTGCTCACAGGGCAAACTTTTACTGACTCTACGGCAGATCTCTATTTTGTACCGACAAAAATATCTCTTTTGCGCCACTTAATGGGTTTAGTTACCAGCCTGTGGATGCAGCAGGAAATACGGGGTCTACAGCTACAGTCAAACTGGCTATTACTGCGGTTGCTGATACGCCAACGTTATCGCTTGATGTGAGTGGTGCGACGACAACGGAAGGGAGTAATGGTACCCAACAACATATCGTCAAGTTTAGTACTGCATTGACAGATACTGATGGTAGTGAATCGCTTTCCGGCGTTACTTTCAAAGGTATTCCTGCCGGAAGTATTATCATTGATTCAGCGAATAATACTTCTTATACCGTGGGGGCAGATGGCAGTTATACTTTTAGCAACAGAAAAAATGCGGCATCGTTATCAGGTACTCTGACGGTGGTCTCCCCGCTGGACGCAGGTAACTTCCAGATTACGGCCCAGGCTTCCGCTACTGAGTCCTCCAATGGCAGTAGTGCAACGGCTACGATACAGGCTGATGTATCACAATATGGGTATCAGGTAGGGACTGCGGCGGGTGAGACGCTTAACGGTACTGCCAGTAACGACCTGATTATTGGTGATGTCTCTGGTCTGCACATTGAACCTGGTAAAAATTACAATATTGCATTTATGGCAGATTCGTCAGGGAGTATGTCTGATGCGTCTATAGCAAGTATGAAAACGCAGTTAAAGAGTGTGATCGATACGCTTTACAGTAGCGCACACAGTAAAAATGCTGGCACAGTTAATGTTTTTTTTGCTGATTTCGATAGCCAGGTAGGAATAACGGCTTCGGTTAATCTGGCCGATGCCAATGCGTTGAATAAACTCTATGCAGCTTTAGATTCTATGGTGTCTGGTGGTGGAACCAACTACGAGGATGTATTCAAAACTACAGCTAACTGGTTCGATAGCGATATGGTGAAAAGTAATGTTGGTACGAATCTGACCTACTTTATTACTGACGGTAACAGCACCTTTCATCAGGAAAATGAGCGAGAGTCTGTAGTGACCTACAGCTCCAAGTATGGTTCGACACAACAGACCTTAACCATTGATGCTATCAATTATCAACTAGGTAAAGAAGTTTATCAGACTATCGCAGGCGCTTCGCGCATGGTGATTGATAGCGATGGTAATGTTTATCAGTACAGTAGCTCCCGGTGGGGACTCACCAGTTCGGTAATCGGTCAGGTACATGCTCAGGGAGACGGTACTTATGAGATCTCTACGCGTGGCGGATTTGGTTACAGTGAAAGTGCGACCACGGATGCTAATTCTGTTGCTGGCTATAATGCGCTTTCTAAAGTCTCCAGTGTGGAAGCGATTGGTATCGGTGATGACCTGAATAGTACCAGCCTGCAACGTTATGATTCAGACGGTACCGTGTTGACCAACATAGATGCATCAAAACTTTCTGAGGCAATTCTTTCCACTACTAAACCGTTTTCCGGTGGTGCCGATACCATCAACGGTGGTGATGGTAATGATATTCTGTTTGGTGATGCAGTGACTCTTGATGGCATATCTGGTAACGGCTTGCAGGCCTTACAAGCTTATGTCGCGAGTAAATCAGGATTGCAATCGACACCGACAGTTGAGCAAGTACAGAAATATATCACGACACACAGTGCAGAATTCGATCGTTCCTCCTCACTGGATGGTAATGATGTACTCAATGGCGGTAAGGGAGACGATATTCTCTTTGGTCAGGGAGGGAACGATACGCTCAATGGCGGAGAAGGCAATGATATTCTCTACGGTGGTGCGGGTAATGATGTGCTGATTGGTGGTAAAGGTGACGATATTCTGATTGGCGGTGCCGGAGCAGATACTTTTAAGTGGATGGCTGGCGACACCGGGCATGACATTATCAAAGATTTTAATTCCAATGAAGGGGATAAAATCGATCTGAGTGATTTGTTAGGTGATGTGAAATCCGGTGCAGATTTGAGTCGTTATATTCGCATAACCGAAACAACAAAAGGTACCGCCACTATCGAGGTTAGTACACATGGTACTTTCAAAGACAGTAATGGAGGTACAACAGATGTGGCGATCACGGTGGATCACTATACCGGTTCATTACCATCACTGGACAGTTTGGTGGCTAAACCAGAGAATCATTAATCTGAGAGGTGTCCTTTTGGCGCGGCACCCACGACGGATCGTCAAGGCAGGTATTGATGTTTTACATACAAAAGGATGGTAAAGGTGAAATTATCAGGGTTGATGATGAACCTTTTGCTGGCATGACCGCATATTCTGCTGAAGATACGCCTGAAATTCAGGACTGGTACCGTACTCATCTGCAACAAAGTGATTTGGAGATGGTCAGGGTTCTGGAGGATTTGATTCAGGTTTTGATGGAGAAAGGTGTGCTCAGTATTACTGATTTCCCTGCTGCGGCACAAATGAAGCTGATTGCCCGTGCACAGGCAAGGGAAGTGTTGAATGGCAGCCTGACGCGATTGATCGGTGATGATGAAGGTACGATGCCCTGAATTCATTATCTGCTGGAAAAAAGGGGAGGCAGGTACTGCTCCCCTTTTTTTATTATCAGGATTTAGATGGTTCGCCTACCAATAGCCCCATAGCTCCCTGT
Organism: Erwinia sp.; assembly: GCA_964016415.1. Taxonomy (NCBI): domain Bacteria; kingdom Pseudomonadati; phylum Pseudomonadota; class Gammaproteobacteria; order Enterobacterales; family Erwiniaceae; genus Erwinia; species Candidatus Erwinia impunctatus. The sequence goes on from OZ024666.1 coordinate 3,320,192, forward strand.
ATACTAATAGCGGAGAGGGTGGCCAGTTCCTCAGCAGTTTCTACGCGTTCAGCAATCAGAGGGAGTGCAATACTGTTTGTCGCGCGGTAGAGTGCTTGTATAAACACCTGTTTATCGCTCTCTTTATCTATCTCCCGGATATAACGACCATCGACCTTCAGATAAGACAGTCCCCATTGTGCGATATTACCAATTAAATCAAATCGTCCACCAAAATGCTGTATGCCTATACCGCAACCGTAGAATCCAATCAGGTCATTGAGTTTCTTGAAATGTTCACTATCTGGTAACCGATGTTCATCGAGTTCCAGAATCAATCGACGAGCGATATTTGGCAAGGATTTCAGTGGTGAGAGCATTTCATTGAGTAACGAAAGGTTTAGCACGGTCTCAGCGGAAAGACTCAATGCCAGGGTGCCATCATGTCTCTGCAGCCAGTGAAACACCTTATTAAACATGATTTCGTCAAGCTGACGGCTCCAGCCAAAGCGATGTATCCAGGGCAGGAATTTACCTGCGACAATACTGTTGCCCTGAAGGTCCTCTACTCTTGCCAGTACTTTGTGATGCAAAATGTGTCCCGGATGCTGGCATGACACCACGGGTTGTAGAAAGAGTTGCAATTGTTCGGTCTTCAGCATTAATTCCAGACGCTCGAACCACTCCTGGCGATCCTCTGCCGGAGGCGCTTTATCATTGGTATCTGGTAGCTGTTTAGTGGCACTATCACCCTGACTTTCTGCCAGTGTCAGGAGAGCATCGCCCTGCACCAGTATGTAGTGGTCAACTAATTTTGGCCACACGACCTGACTGTTCGTGGAACAGCCGCTCTGATTCATTTGGCGTTAAGCCACCGTTATACCAGTGGGGCCGGATGGCACTGTAATAGCCCGTGATGTAGCTGATTATCGCGCTCTGAGCCTCGTTGAAGCTGTTATAGCCCTTCGTCGGCACCCATTCGGTCTTCAGGCTCCGGAAGAACCGCTCCATCGGGGCATTATCCCAGCAGTTACCCCGGCGACTCATGCTCTGCTTTATCCGACAGCGCCACAGACCCTGCCGGTACTGACGGCTGGTATAGTGGCTGCCCTGATCGCTGTGGAACATCACGCCTGTTGGCTTACCCCGAAGCTCCCAGGCCATCTGCAATGCTTTGACCGTGAGGGCCGAGTCCGGCGACGTCGATATCGCCCAGCCCACAGGTTTGCGGGCGAACAGATCCAGCACTGCTGCCAGATAAGCCCAGCATTTTCCCGTCCAGATATACGTCACATCGCCGCACCAGACCTGATCCGGCGCGGTAACCGCGAACTGCCGGTCGAGATGGTTCGGTATTTCAATGTGTTCGTTCCCGCCGCGTTTGAATTTATGCGCCGGGACCTGGCAACTGGCGATATCCAGCTCTTTCATCAGCTTACCGGCCAGCCATCGCCCGAGTCTGACGCCCTTAGCGCTGACCATCGTGGCGATACTTCTCGCGCCAGCAGAGCCACCACTGGCGTTCCAGACTTCACTGACGAGACTCCGTTTAACGGCACGCTCGGCGTCAGAATCCCTGCCATTTTTACGAATGTAGCGATAACTGCTTCGGTGAACACCGAACAGCCGGCCCAATGGCGCTACCGGGTAGTGCGCCCTCAGACTGTCTATTATCGTGAACTGTTCAGGGAGTCCGACATCAAGAGCGCGGTAGCCTTTTTTAGGATTTCATTCTCCATTTCAAGGCGTTGTATCCGTTTTCTCATTTCCCTGAGTTCAGTCTGCTCAGGCGTCAGAGGCAGCCCCGGGGGCGTTTTCCCCTGGCGCTCGATACGTAACGATTTTACCCGGCGGTTGATGGCGGAGAGGCTGACGTTCATCGCCTTAGCCGCCTCGCCGTGAGTGTAGTTCTGATCCAGGACCAGTTTTGCCGCTTCGACTTTAAATTCAGCAGTAAATGCTTTGCTCATTGGTTCACCTATAAGATGTTGAGGTGAGCATATCACCTCTGCTCAGGTGGCCAAATTCAGTGTGCCACTACACTGCGAATAAAGGATGACTGACTACTTCAACACGGGCGGCCTGTTCCCAGCCACGCATAACGATAGCATCACCGTATGCAGGTCGAAGATTGACCAGGTTAACAAACCACACGGGTACATCAGGTATGCGCGGTGAGGTCTCGCGTTTTAAAAGGATCTGTTGTGTTTTCACATCACGCAGCGTGATGCTGGCGAAATAGCCACTATCAAAAATTGAATTGACCATCAGCTCACGCGTTGCCGGATCATCTATATTGGGCGTGAGAGCGAGGCCCAGAGCTGTTGCTGCATCCTGAGCATGCGACTCAAGCTGTTTAATCGATTGATCGCGCGAGTTTTCCAACCCGAGGAAAAAACTGCCACTAAAAATAAGCAGTATAAACAGTATGATGGCTATTAAAAGTTGTTTGTATAGCGACATTGCCTCATCCTATTCATTAATTGAAAAACCTTCATTACGCATTTTAGTTAGCAGATCCTGCCAGCGGGAAAGTTGTTTACTATTACCGATGCGTTTACTACCAGATGCACCTGGTAACCAGAGTCCCTAACCATTAAAGGCATAAACAGGAATTAAATCAGTCCGTTGTGATGCCAGTTCAATGTTGCCTGTCAGGTTATCGAGTACCAGAGGAACAGCTGAAGGGTCGGTATAGTAAGTGACGACCATATGAGCCTGATTTAACCTTATTGCTTTAACATAGGTGATGCGTAGCTTCTCGCTGGGTACGCCTAACTGACGTAATGTCATGTATTTAGCTATTGCGTAGTCTTCACAATCACCAGCACCTTTACGCAGTGCTTCAATGGGAGTAGCCCAATAATCTTCCTGATGCCAGACAATCTGGTCAGATAAGAAACGGACATTATCATTAAAAAATTGGTTAACCCTTTTTAACTGATCTTTTTCATCATCTTTTTTTTCACTTTCGATCAGACGTTGCCAGTTAAGGATTCTCTGCAAGGCATCAGCAGATGCTGGCCCGTAAATTTGCTCAGTACGCGGGATAATTTGCTTAAAATTCCAGTCAGCATACAGTGCAGGAGTCAGTAATAACGCTGAAGCTATTACCAGCGCGACTATGTATACATAGTGCTTAATTGCATGTGCCAATGTAGTTCACCCATCTGTGACAAAAATCAGGGGAAAGCTGTTTTTTGCCCATATCGGCCCTGTTCTGCTGGAAGAATTGACGTATGTTGGAAGGTGAGTCCCCTCAGCTCTCTATGAGTTATAGACCATAAAGGCTTAAATTCCTACTTGTATCAGAGGTATTAAAGCGGGTAATTCTTTTCTGCTAACTAGTAGGGTTAGAGATGATGAACAATGGGGATATTTGCATTTAGGAGAGATAATATTTCATCTTTAATGAGCCCGGTAAGGCACGGTCTGAGAGATAAAACAGCTTCAGTAAAAATTTTTTACTTTTTTTTAATTATCGAAAAAATCATCATAACAACATGATTATCAGAGGAATTAAAAATTCATACCGTGAGCAAAATACAGTTTTAAATCATAAATAGCTATCAAAAAAACAATTTCGATTGCTAGAAACAATTTCAGGTTGTTTTTTATTTATACTAGAATCGCGGCAGGAAGAGCCAGAATGAGCGCGGGGTTGCGTGTTAACCCTATAAAAATATGTACTTTTCGAGTCACATATCTGCCAAAGCTGGGGTGAAAATTTCTTTCACGGGTGAACGGTGCCAATGTTTCCATAAGAAACCTGTTGTCGTACTGTCGCGTGTGGTCTCTATAAATATAGAAAGGTTTTTTATGAAAATTAATGCCAGTAAGATCGCCCTGTTAGTGTGTACAGCCTTTGCTCTGTCTGCCTGCTCCACTCAAGGTACTAAAGGTCCAAATGTGCAAATCCAGCCAGCGCCTGTGGCTGCAACACCAGCTAAGACAGGCAGTGTTGTCAGCGAACAATACGTCCAGCGCAAAGGTGCAATTTTTAGTGGTGTGACTATCGCATCGACCAAAGACCAGTGCATAGATAATTTCAACTTTCTGAAAAATGCAGATCTTGAGCAATATCGTGAATATACAGAAGAGTATAATACGATAAATCAGGGTTATTCTTTCCTCAATATCAATAAAGATATCATGGGCAAAGATGCTCGTCGTGTCTACACAATGGCATTAAATATTAAGCTGGAAACCCTGTGCTCCAAGCTGCAATACTCTGGCTTTGAAGCCGTACGTAAGAAAATTGAGGGTCTTTCCGCACTGTAATCAGTGAATGGTATACGTGGTTAAGTTTTAACTGCTTTCACGTATAGTGTGTGACAGCGGGAAGCACATTTAACTGCAGCGTGTTGTATTTATGACGTTGCATTTATTTATTGACTTTTTTCAGTAGTGTAACAAACCAAATGTGTTGTATTACTGATAAATGGTCATTGTGATTTGTAGCCTGATTTGATAGATATATTTTGTTATCAATATGTTTATTTTGTTGCTACTTTCCCGCCTTTTCATACCAAAATATAAATGCTAAATAAAAATACATTTGAATAATGTGTTAATTTTCTTCATCGTCCGCAGAGACTACCATGCAAAATATTGTTAATTATGATTTTTCCAGTAAAACAAAAGCGGTCGCCAGAATATTACTGCTTACTCAGCTCTCTCTACCTTTATTTATGGCTTTTCCATCGCTTAGCCATGCAAATGCATTATCAGAGAATATGCTCGAAACCCTGGTTGGAATGCAGTCAGTTTCTGTCAACACTACTAAGTCGGAAGCACATTCAACTGCTGTTTCCACGATCACCAGCAATGTGAATAACGCTAATTTTTCGACAGGACAAGTCCTGGATACGGTAAGTGGCATTCAGGCACTCATGGGTGAACCTGCGGATATCATGACGCCCCAAGTATGGGATAATGGTTCTTCAGATGAAATGTCCACAACGATTCAGGGCATTGATGCTTTTGTCATCAAACCTCGTATGCTCGACAAAAAAGAAACTGTCAAAGTGGAAGCGAAGAAACCGTCCAAAGTAAAAAAATCACGGATCAAGAAAAGTAATACAAAAAAAGTCAAACCTAAAAAGACTATGCCCGTTAATGCAGAGTGAAGACAACGTCTTGTGATATTTTTATATCTTAAGGTTAACTTTTTTGTAGCTGTATGACCTCTATCTGGATATAGCTTATCAGGCGCCTGTTACGACAGGCGTATTTCCTGTAGTAAGCTGAGAGTAAATTTTTCAGGAAAGTTTCCGGATCTGTTCTTTATCATCACGCTTTCTTTTTCTCCGGCCCCTTCTTTTCCAAAAAATAGTTCGTATATTCCATATCTGCTACCAAAAAGACATCAGCCGAGTGTCAGCACGAATTTTTTTCTGATGGTAAAGCAGTTAATTTACCTGCGTAGAAAAAATATTAACTAATTCTGTACTATCGAATCAAATTCAATCCAGAGAAAGCTGAGTGTTTCTTGTCGGTTATGTCTTTATTTTGTAATTCTTGTTTTGTTTTTTGTTAAATTTAACCGGCTCTTTCGATTCGGAACATTGCTACTGAAAAGTCACATAAAATAAGTTTTTTATTGTGCTAAATTTCATTCATGATGCCTAATCTGACGATTCGCGTCTACACCCGCACATGCCAGCAGTGCCATTACCGGGCGAGTGGATGCCAGCAGCAGTCTTACTGCTGAATCGAGCCATGATACAGCGGTCGCCTGTTTTGCCTAAGGCGTACCTCTGCTATCCCTGATGTTGCAATAGCGCTGCAACTGAGCGAGTACTCATCACAGGGTGTAAACTGAGATTCCCGGGTCCCTGGTATAATAGACGTTTTTGATTATCTGACCCCCTGCTTTATCGGTAAAAGTCAGATGGAAAATTAGTCACTCTCACAGACGAAGAAAAGGTTTTTTTGGAGAGATGATAAGTGTGTGGTTATAGACTTTTTAGCATCATGCTGTCAGGCGTTAGTGTAACGCTGTGAAGCCGGTAGCCAGCGCATCACCAACGCTTCGGCATGTTGGGGATAATGCTGATGAAGATAACGGGCAATGCGCTGTACTTCCGGGATCAACCGTTGATCACGTAGCAGACTGGCAACTTTGAACTCTGCATTGCCGGTTTGTCGTGTGCCGAGCAATTCACCTGGCCCCCGGATTTCCAGATCGCGCTGGGCGATAACGAAACCATCATTACTATCGCGTAATACCTGTAGACGCTGCTGGGCGCTTTGCGTCAGAGGAGCTTTGTATAGAAGAACGCAGTGTGAGGCAGTTGCACCGCGTCCTACCCGTCCTCTCAACTGATGCAATTGCGCCAGCCCCAGTCGTTCCGGATTTTCAATAATCATCAAACTGGCATTGGGCACATTAACGCCCACTTCGATTACTGTGGTAGCGATAAGCAGATCTAAAGAAGCAGCACTGAATGCTTGCATTACCTTTTGCTTTTCGCTCGACTTCATTCTTCCATGTACCAGTCCGATGCGTAACCCGGGCAGAGCCAGCTTTAGTGCTTCGCAGGTCACTTCGGCTGCCTGAGCTTCCAGTTGCTCTGATTCATCAATCAGTGTACACACCCAATAGGCCTGACGTTTTTCTTCAGTACAGGCCCGATTAACGCGATTAATAACCTCATCACGCCGGGTATCGGCGATGGCAACGGTGGTAACAGGTGTTCTGCCAGGGGGAAGTTCATCAATCGTCGAGGTGTCCAGATCAGCATAGGCTGTCATGGCCAGAGTTCTTGGGATCGGGGTTGCTGTCATGATCAGTTGATGAGGATGAAACCCCTGGCGTATTCCTTTTTCACGCAGGGCCAGCCGTTGAGCCACGCCGAAACGGTGCTGTTCATCAATGATGACCAGTGCGACGTTATTAAACTTTACCTGTTGCTGGAAAAGTGCATGTGTACCGACGATCATTGAGACTTCACCCGCTGCAATTGCTTCCTGCTGTGCTTCTCGTGCTTTGCCTTTTTGTTTTCCAGCCAACCAGCCCACCTGGATTCCCAGCGGCTCGAACCAGGCGCGGAAATTCTCTGCATGCTGCTCTGCCAAAAGCTCTGTAGGAGCCATCATCACGACCTGCTTACCTTCGGCAATCACGACCAGCGCGGCAAGTGCGGCGACCAGCGTTTTACCTGAACCGACATCTCCCTGTACTAAACGCATCATCGGATAGGGTTTGCTGAGATCTTGTTCGATTTCATCTACAACCCGTGATTGCGCCTGAGTCGGAGAAAAGGGTAAAGAGGCCAGCAATTTGTCAGTGAGATGATGTGACAGGGTCAAAGGCAGAGCCGGATCACGTTGGGCACCGGCTTTGATAGCCAGCATACTAAGATGATGTGCCAGTAGTTCTTCCATTATCAGACGCTGCTGTGCCGGATGCTGGCCGTTTTCCAGATCATTTAAGAGAATATCAGCAGGTGGTCGATGCAAAATACGTAATGCTTCTGGCAAACTTAACATTTGGTGTGCCAGCTCAGCAGGTAATAATTCAGGAAATGCATACTGAGGCAGAAGAGTCAGAGCCTGGTCAGTCAGATTACGTAAGGTTGTCTGACGTACGCCTTCCGTCATCGGATAAACCGGAGTTAGCGTTTCCTGTAATGCTGAAACAGTGTGATCATTATTCAGCTGATATTCCGGATGAATAATTTCTGCACCCCGTTGCCCGCGCTTCACTTCTCCCCATGCTCTGAGCTGCTTTCCGGGGGAGAAACTGTTTTTCATCGCGGCATTAAAGTTAAAAAACCGCAAAGTCAGTATTCCGGTACCATCACTGATCTGACAGGTTAACATTCGACGGCGACCAAAAGCGATTTCGCTATGCCGAATCGTGCCTTCAACCATGGCGTGAATATTGGGTTGTAATTGGTCGATGGTATATAACCTGGTGCGATCTTCATAACGCAGCGGGAGGTGAAATAGTAGATCCTGTACAGTATGTAAGCCGAGTTTTGCCAGCTTTGCACTCAGGCTTGCTCCCACACCTGACAGGGAGCTCAAGGCTATCGTGTCAGGCCGGAGGGCAGTCATCTTTTACGTACCGGGGATTGCATCGCTGCCCACCACTCTTCAGGCGCGATAACCTCACCCAGCTTATTGATTTGTGGATAAGGTAATCCCTTTTGCTTTGCGACCCTTGCCAGCACAGGATAGCCGCCTTCAAACAAACGACGTTGCTGTTCAGCCTGAGGCAACGTGCAGTGCTGACGTTGATACATTCCGGCATTTTGCCGCTGTCGCTGAGCTTCATAGAGAATTAATGCGCAAGCCACTGAAACATTTAATGATTGCACCATGCCCAGCATGGGAATAATAATTTGCTGATCGGCCAGCTGCAGCGCCTCATCTGTGATACCAGTTTTTTCCTGCCCGAGTAAAATACAGGTTGGTCTGGTGTAGTCGATATCACGGAAATCGACGGCATGTTCAGAAAGATGCGTCGCCAGGATCTGCATACCCTGTTTCTTCAATTCTTGTGATGCATCAGTCATTGTTGGGTGTGTTTTCACTTCTACCCAGCTATTACTTCCGGCAGCCATGGAAACCATGGTGCGCATGCGATTAACGGGCCAGACAGCATGCACTTCATGCACACCGACAGCATCAGCAGTACGAATGATGGCGGAGACGTTATGTGGTTTGTGAACCTGTTCCAGACACACGGTCAGATCGTGTTGCCGGGCAGCAAGCATTTCCAGAATGCGGGCATGACGTTGAGCATTCATAGATCAGTTTCGGTTACGGTGTACTTTGATCATATCGGGCATGACGCGAATTTTTCGCATAATATGAGCCAGATGGATACGATCATGCACGGTAAGACGTATAAAAGCGCTGTAGACGCGCCCCTCTTTTTCTTCGGTGTTCAGGCTTTGAATTCCTGATCCGGCGGTATTGATCGCCGCAGTGAGATTGGCCAGCGCTCCCTGATGATTGAACATTTCTACTTTAATTTCTGCAACAAACTCCTGATCAGTGGTTTTATCCCACTCTACCGCCATAAACTTTTCTGGTTCTTTTTGGTAACCACGAATATTACGACAGGACTCATGGTGCACAACTAATCCTTTACCCGGACTAACGTAGGCAATAATCGGGTCACCGGGAATAGGGCGACAGCATTTAGCAAAAGTGATTAGTACGCCATCTGCGCCTTTGATAGGCAGTTTGCTACGCGAAGAGCTCGCTACGCTCAATGCCGGAGAAATCTCTTCACCCTGCTGTAAATTTCTGGCGATAACCACACTCATGGCATTACCAAGACCAATTTCAGCCAGTAGATCGTCAAGTGTTGCCAGTTTCATGCGCTCCAGCTCTTGCTGAACATTGGCAGCGGGTATCTCTGCGAGTTTACGGCTACCACCGAGGGCGAGATTCAGCAGCCGGCGTCCCAGATTAACAGAGTCGTCACGTTTCAGGTTTTTGAGCAACTGGCGAATTTTTGCACGTGCTTTCGAACTGACAACAAAATTTAACCATGCAGCATTAGGACGCGCCCCTGGTGCGGTAATAATTTCAACTGTCTGACCACTACTTAGTGGTTGTGAAAGCGGGTAGGGCTGGCGATCGACACGCGCACCGACACAAGCGTGCCCGATGTCGGTATGCACTGCATAGGCAAAGTCCACAGAAGTGGCGCCAGCCGGAAGCTCGACAATGCGGCCCTCAGGGGTAAAAACGTAAATCTCGTCAGGAAAAAGATCAGATTTGACACTTTCGATAAATTCAAATGAACTGCCTGCGCTTTGCTGTAACTCAAGCAGGCTTTGTAGCCAGCGTTGTGCGCGAATTTGTGCAGTGGTGCTGCTTTCAACCTGCTCTTTATAGGCCCAGTGGGCTGCGACTCCCATTTCTGCCATTTGATCCATATCTTCTGTACGGATCTGGACCTCGACAGGGACACCGTGCGGCCCAATCATTGATGTATGCAATGATTGATAACCGTTAGCTTTGGGAATGGCGATATAGTCTTTCATTCTGCCTGGACGTGGTTTATACAGGCTGTGCATCTGACCCAGAACGCGGTAACAGGTGTCGACATCACGCACAATGACGCGAAAAGCATAGATATCCATAATCGAGTGAAAACGCTGTTCTTTCAGATGCATTTTGCGATAAATGGAGTAAAGGTGCTTTTCACGGCCACTCACCCGGCAGGCAATCCCTGCTTCCTGAAGACGCCCTTCGATCTCAGAAAGTATTTTCTGAATCATCTCCTTACGGTTGCCGCGGGCAGCTTTGACCACCTCACGAATAACCCGGCATCGGTTAGGGTACAGTGCTTCAAAGCCCAGCTCTTCCAGCTCTGTTTTCAGATGATGAATACCTAAGCGGTGCGCCAGGGGACTATATATTTCAAGTGTTTCAAGGGCTATGCGACGTCGTTTATCGGGCCTCAGGGAGCCAAGTGTGCGCATGTTGTGAGTGCGATCAGCCAGTTTGATGAGGATAACGCGAATATCCTGCACCATCGCCATGATCATCTTCCTGAAGTTTTCCGCCTGCGCTTCTTCTTTATCGCGAAACTTTAGCTTATCCAGCTTGGACACGCCCTCTACTAATTCGGCAACGCTTTTGCCGAACAGCTGCTCCATGTCCTGATAGGTGGCAGGTGTATCTTCGATTACATCGTGCAACAAAGCTGCAATGAGGGTTTCATGATCCAGCTTCATCTCAGCCAGAATACAGGCCACAGCCACAGGATGTGTAATGTAAGGCTCACCACTGGAGCGAGTTTGTCCCTCATGAGCATCACGAGCAACAAGATAAGCCTGCCTGAGACGCTTTATTTGATCTTCAGGCAGGTATTTTCCAGTAAGCTGATTCAGGCTTTCAGACAGATACAAGGGCGGGCTTCCGATGACGGTTTAACGGCGGCCTTCAGCAATCGCTGTAACAGCCTGTAATTCTGCTGCTTCCTGATCTTGCTGCTCCTGACGTTCACGCAGGTCAAGGATCTGATTAGTGATCAGCCCCTCTTCTATTTCACGCAGCGCAATGACGGTTGATTTATCGTTCTCTTCAGGAACGAGAGAATCTTTACCGCCAATCTGCATCTGACGTGCGCGACGCGCAGCAACCAGAACAAGGTCAAAACGGTTACCAATTTTTTCTACTGCGTCCTGTACGGTTACGCGTGCCATAATTGTGATACTCCACGGGTCAAAAAATAACAGGGCATAATACTGGGTTGTACTCAGTCTGCCAATAGTTTGCTTATTAATGCACTGTGCCGGGACTTTTGACGTGCTATACGCAGACGTTCCGCACGAATAATGGTTTTTAAATCTGATAGCGCGAGATTGAAATCATCATTGACTATCAGATAATCATACTCTGCGTAATGCGCCATTTCTGCTACTGCTTGTGCCATGCGGCGTGCAATAGTTTCTTCACTATCCTGACCACGGCCACGCAGCCGGCGATCCAGCTCATCTTTTGAGGGAGGCAGAACGAAAATAGTACGCGCTTGCGGCATTTTGTTTCTGATCTGCTGTGCTCCCTGCCAGTCGATATCCAGAAAAATATCCACACCGGTCGCTAATACCTGCTCAATGGTCTCACGTGCAGTACCGTAATAGTTACCGAATACCTCTGCGTATTCAATAAATTCATCCTGAGCGATCATGGCCCGGAATTGATCATGAGAGACAAAATAGTAGTGTTCGCCGTGTTGTTCACCAGGTCGCTTGTCTCGCGTGGTATGGGAAACAGAAACCTGGGTATCGTATAGCGGCTGAGTTTTCAGTAATGCCTGAATTAAACTCGACTTACCCGCTCCGCTGGGAGCAGAAACAATAAATAGTGTGCCTTGAGCCATGTTTACTCTTAGATGTGCGCTGAATGCGGTATCGACTTCTTATCAGATAGTATACACGGCTGCCCGTTTTGATGCAGTGTTTCACGAAGTTTAATACACAGTTGTGTTTAGTCGCGCAGTGATGTGCAACAAGATGAAAGTTTCCAGAAAAAGAGTGGAGCATGATTCCATTACTTTTCTCTTCTTATCGTTTATTTTCTCTGCTTGTTTTTAATAACCTGAATGCTGATCCAGTTCAGGAAGGAGCAAAGATGCGTAAGGGATTACTATTGCTTTTGTGCGGTTGTTCTTCAGTTTTTGCACAGTGCCCGGACTGGACATCAGCCAGAGCGAAGCAGGAGTTGCAGCAGCTGGCAAAAAAACTCTACCAGTGGGATGACGCCTACTACCGTCTCGGGGTCAGTGAAATCAGTGATGAGCACTATGATGCACAGCAAAAAACCTATCATCTCTGGCAACGCTGTTTTTCCCCTGAGGAGGCATTGCGTCAACCCGTTTTGCCTGCTGGTGGCAAACATCCACATCCCGTAGCCCATGCAGGAGTTAAAAAGCTGTCAGAGAGACAGGCGTTGATCAACTGGATGGCCGGGAGAAAATCATTATGGATGCAGCCTAAAATTGATGGTGTTGCAGTAACCCTGGTATATCACCATGGGAAGCTTGTCAGCATGGTGAGTCGTGGTAATGGGCGTTATGGTGAGGACTGGAGCGTGAAAGCCGCTTTAATTCCGGCTATTCCTCAGATACTCAAAGAGCCACACGACATGATCTTGCAAGGTGAAATTTTCTTGCAGATGTCAGCTCATCGTCAGTCTGTTGTCGGAGGACAGAGCGCCCGCGCGAAGATCGCCGGAGCGTTACGAGCGAATAACCCTGTCTCATTACTGAAACAGGAGGGGATTTTCATCTGGGCGTGGCCTGATGGCCCGCAAACTTTTGAAGCACGCATTCAGGCATTACATGACCTTGGTTTTCCACTGGTAAAGGAGTGGAGCAAACCTGTGAAAACGTTCAGTGAAATTGAGGCATGGCGTGAAACCTGGTTTACTCAGCCTCTGCCTTTTGCCACCGATGGCGTCGTTATTCATTCTGCGCCCCCCGCCGGGAAGTATTGGCTACCAGGTCAGGGAGACTGGGCAGTTGCCTGGAAATACGACCCACTAAAAAGCAGTAGTAGTGTGCGTGCGGTAGAGTTTAACGTAGGACGGACAGGTAAAATCAGCATTGTGCTGCAAATAGACCCTGTTGTGATTGATGATAAACGTATTAGTCGGGTTAATCTTGCTTCTCTGGCTCGCTGGTATAAAGAGGATATTCGTCCGGGAGACAAAATTGCACTCAGTCTGGTTGGTCAGGGAATACCTCGTTTTGATGGTGTTTTATGGCGAACCCGGCAACGTTCAACACTGCCTGTACCCGAACAGGCAAATTACCATCGGTTAACGTGTTTCATCCCTGCGCCTGAATGCCATGCACAGTTTCTCTCCCGTCTGATTGGATTAGGTGCTCCGGAGGCCCTGAACCTTAAAGGGCTTAACCGACAGAGATGGCTGGCGCTGATACAATCAGGAAAACTTGAGCACCTGTTTTCATGGTTGCAATTAACATCAGAACAACTGGCTGGTGTTAGTGGTTTTACTGCCCGGCGAGCTGAACAGGTATACCATCAATTTAACCTTGCCCGGCAACTGCCGTTCAAACGTTGGGTAAAAGCGTTAGGTGTCCCTGTGCCTGAAAAAGCGTTACAGGTAATGAATGACAAGAGTTGGTCTGAATTGCTCAATCGTTCAACAGCGCAATGGCAACAACTTCCCGGAGTGGGCCAACAGATGGCAGAAAAAATCACCGGTTTTTTGGCTGATGTTCAAATCCGTACACTCATTGCTTATCTGGAAATTCACTTGCCAGGATAAAAAGCCGTATTAGCGCTTATCCTGGCAGTCGTAAATCGACAGCATGAACAAACCGGTGTGTGCATTTGATTTGTGAGGATTTTGAGCGCTGTCAATGGTATGAAGGTAATAAAAAAATCCAAATGGACAGGCTGTTAGTGATCACCATGTGAATAATTAAATACAGGTAAGCCCAGTTTAAACCGTAAAACCAACAGGCGGGCGGTAAAACCGAATAATAGCGTGAGGATGATGACTAAATCGTGAGATAACGGTACTTTTTGCAAAAGTAAATACAGCCAGCCAGTCACAAAGGCGATACCAGCATAGAGTTCTTTCTGGAATACGAGGGGAATGCGCTGGCAAAATAAATCACGCAACACACCACCAAAGACACCAGTAATGACGGCACTGATGGCAACGATCAATGCTGACTGTTTCATTTCCAGAGCAACTTGCGCACCAATAATCGAAAACACAACGAGGCCAAGGGCATCGAGCAGCAGGAAGACTTTGCACAAGTGCGGCATCAATGGCGCAAGGCGGATCGTGAACACCGCTGCAACGGCGACAATAACGATATATTCCGGGTGCTTCACCCATCCCAGAGGATAATGTCCAAGTAGAATATCCCTGACTGAACCGCCACCAATGGCAGTCACAGAGGCAATGATAATCACACCAAAGGTGTCCATTTTTCGTCGGCCTGCCGCCAGCGCGCCTGTCATTGCTTCTGCGGTAATACCGATGAGATACAATACGGTGAGTAACATCGAAAATTCCTTATTCATCGGCGGCAAAACAGTGTTGTTGCACGAAACAATGAGTAGCTGATGTGAAAGACAATGGTTGTTTTGAACCGGGGGCTATTTTAGCGTGAAAGCGTCGCGGCTGTCTGCGGGCAATGAAGATATCATTCGCGGCTACTGGCCTTGCACTTAGCTGTTATGTTGTCACAGAGGTTTTTTCTGGCAGAGAGTTTAAGGGGCGGCTTTTATGTCAACGGCTACTCCACTACGGCTCATCATCTACACAGAGAGCCGTAGTGAAGGACAGTAATGGCAGGATTACAATTTTTTGACGAATTCAGATTTTAATTTCATCGGCCCGAAGCCATCAATTTTACAATCAATATTGTGGTCGCCTTCAACCAGACGAATATTTTTTACCCGGGTACCCATTTTCAGTGGGGTTGAGCTGCCTTTGACTTTGAGATCTTTGATGACAGTAACGCTATCACCATCGGCGAGCAGGTTTCCGTTGGCATCTTTAACTACTAACGATTCTTCATTCTCTGTTGCACTATCACCTGACCAAACATGCCCGCACTCAGGGCAGTTGAATAACTCGTTATCCTGCCAGGTATATTCAGAATGGCATTTAGGACAGGCTGGAAGGGTTTGCATAAGGGACCTCAGTGTAGAGCAAAATAATGGCTATGTTACTCTGCGTTGGCGATGAAACCTATAAAAATTACAAAAGAATACAGGTGATTAAAGTACTGTCTTTCTGATTGCGTGAGATTGTGAAGGATCAGTAAAGCTGATAAATATTTTTAATCATACAGGCGGAAAGTCTATTACCTGCGGTTTGATAGTGAGGAAGTGTAAGAAAAAAATTCATCATTAGACTGGTGGTTTCTTTTATTTTAACGACGACGTTAATTATTCAAATAAATTGAAATGATAAGATCGATTCTCTTTTTGGGTTTTGAAATAATTTCCCACGCCAATTTTTTGAAAATTTATAAAAATCAGCGTATTTTTTGGTGTGGTGTTTTCGAATGTAATTTTTTTCAAGGTGACTTTATAGCAATCATAAGTAATTAGGTTGTTAGGTATTTGTTTTTTAAAATGACAGATGATGTTTCGGTTTGTGATTTAGCATCGATTACATTTAATCTTATTCAACCAGGATTGTTTTTTCTTCAGTTTGTAATACACTGAGACAAAATCATGCTAACAATCTCAGTCAGTTATTGAAAAACTGAATGATATGAAATTTAATGCAATTTTTATGGATAGTGCATTGTAATTAGTCCGGTGGTTGATATTTTAAATCCCCTATAAAAATTAATATCAAATTTGCAACATCACTCAACTCAATACCAAAAAGGAAATTTGTATGAAAAAAGTATTAGCTTTAACACTTGCATTACTTCCTGTTACTTCTTTGCTGCAAGTGAGTGTGATACTTACTTCAAGTCAGTAGATGGGTATCTTGAGGAAGTTGCATCTCATCCCGAGATGAAAGGACAGATGGATATGCTGAAAGGTCAGCTCGAACAGGCTAAAGAGCAGTTAAAAGCCATGCCAGTCGACCAGCAGGAAATGGCGTGTAAACAGGGTATAGAAGCAATGAAAATGGCTGAAGAGCAGATGAAAAAACTACAAGGCTGATAATTAATAACAAATTCATTTAATATACACCCCCATAGTACATACACTATGGGGGTTTTGATATTTATATCGCATCTAAACTATTATCAATCATACTAACTTTTTTATTTCTGGTTGATATTTCCTTTTTTTGAAAACTTATTGATGCGTAATTCTTTCATTTTTCTCAGAGGGTCGAGGGTTTATTATTGTTTTTTTCTTAGAAACAGACTTTGTTTGTTTTACTAAGAATGTGCTAATATAAATTACCGGATAATTAAAAAGTATAAATAAGGTGTATGAATGGAGAAAATAATAAAGGAAAAGCTTGTTGAAATAGAGGTGAGGAATAATATACGTATTCTTTACGCCTGTGAGTCTGGTAGCCGGGCATGGGGTTTTCCATCGGCGAATAGTGATTATGATGTGCGATTTATTTACATACATTCTCGTGATAGATATTTATCAATCGATAATCCACCCTCTCATTTGACTCTGCCAAGAGATGAGGAACTTGACTTGCTGGGATGGGATCTGAAAAGAACGCTACAGCTTGTTCGCAAATCTAATACTACTCCATTTGAATGGTTACAATCATCTATTGTCTATCAACAAAATGAACGGGTAGCTGAAATGTTATGGCAGCTTTGTAGACAATACTTCAATGCACGGGGAAACATATTCCATTATCTGGGTATCGCGAAAAGTGCACTACAAAGTGCAGAAGGGCAACAGATTGGTATAAAAAAACTTTTTTATGTAATAAGGCCTTTGTTATGTGCGAAGTGGTGCCTTGAGAAAAAACAAATAGCACCTATAGAAATTGAACCAATGATTAAATTACTATCGGATGAATTAAGTGAAAAAATAACCACGCTCATTTCTTATAAATCAGTAACAGCTGAGTCGTTTTCTGTTACTATTGACCCTGTTATTTATGAGTTTATTGAAAAAACCAAAAATGATATTTTTTCGAAAGTGCAGTTGTTAACTGAACGTCGCTTCAAAACACAACCGCTGGATGATTTTTTTATAGAAACACTGCAATATTTAGATAGATAACATAAGAGGGTGATTTATGACCATTGATGATCTAAAGGATAACGGACTGATTTTATTAGAGGTTGTCAGTGGAAGTCGCTCCTTTGGTCTGGAAACTGAAACATTAGACATTGATATAAAAGGAGTTTTTTATCTTCCTAAATCAGAATTTTATGGACTGAATTACATATCACAAATAAGTAATGAAACTAATGATATAGTCTACTATGAACTTGGCCGATTTGTTGAGCTGCTAATTAAAAACAATCCTAACATACTGGAAATTCTGGCATCTGATCCTGAGTGTATTCTTTACCAGCATCCAGTCATGCAACAGTTGAATGTTGAATTATTTTTATCGAAAAAAACAAAAAACAACTTTGCCCATTACGCCTTATCTCAAATAAATAAAGCCAGAGGTCTGAATAAAAAAATTAATAATCCTATAGCTGTAAAGCGATAAAACTTACGAGATTTTTGTTATGTTATTCAGGATAAAAGTGGTTATCCGTTGGTGGATTGGTTAAAAAATCGCGGATGGGATGAGGCACTATGCGGCCTGGTGAATATTCCTCATGGCCGTGATTTACTGGCGATTTTTTACGATGAATCAGGAAGTATGGGTTATCAGGGAATTATTAAAACCTAGGACGCAACGGAATTATGTCTCTCTTCCGTTGATGTTGGTGAAAAGATGGTTGCGTATTTAAGTTTTAATCGCGATGGTTACGCTTCACACTGTCGGGAATACAAATCATATTGGCAGTGGGTGGAAGAAAGAAATGAACAGCATTATACCAATAATGTAATGAATGGGAATGATTATGATGCAAAAAACATTATGCATACAATTCGATTATTGGAAGTTTCGCGTGAAATTATGATTAATGGCAAAATGACTAACAAAAGGCCAAATCGAGATGAGTTGCTGAATATTAAAGGTGGTGCGTTTAAATATGAGCAACTAATAGAAATGGCGGATAAACTGCTTACTGAAATTGAGTCAGCTGAACAGCTATCTGATTTACCTGACGAACCGAATGAAAATATTGTTTTAGCACGCTTAGTGAGTATGCGTGATACGTTATACAGTGGTAGTGAGAATACTCATTACAAGGATAATTGTATTGAATATGCCTCAGTCGGGCGCCCGAAGAAAAATAAATGAATGTTTCGTTACCCGGTTTTTTCTGAGCAAAGTTAGACAATGGCTGGGGAAAAAACAGGATTTTGTGTGGAATGCGACCCCTTTATCACGCGATATGCGGCAAAAAGCATTGGATCTTTTATATGCATTATCATGCCGATGTTGAAATGGTTTATCCTGAACAGACGGAAAAAGAGCTCTGTCGGCGTAATTCCGCACGTAACAGCAGCCTGCCAAACAAAAAATGCATAATCTGCTACAAAAGTGGGTTATCCCATTGCCAACTGAAACAAATTTTGTAACTTACATTATCAATCCGGGTAATTGAAGCCTTCCTGCCTGGCAGTTTTACCGGTTGTCTAAGCACCGGATAAAACTGCCAGATATTCATTTTATCTGTTAAATAAACCTATGGGATTTTTTATGCTGGCTGCATCAGAACGATTGTTCTGGAGAAACGCTAAAGTCGTTGCCAGTTTTTGTTGACCACCACACTCTGCTGGCGCGAGAAGTATCGCCACGATGGTCCGCGCTAAGGGCGTCAGACTCGGGCGATGGCTGGCCGGTAAGCTGATGAAAGAGCTGGATATCGCCAGTTGCCAGGTCCCGGCGCATAAATACAAACGCGGCGGGAACGAACACATTGAAATACCGAACCATCTCGACCGGCAGTTCGCGGTTACCGCGCCGGATCAGGTCTGGTGCGGCGATGTGACGTATATCTGGACGGGAAAATGCTGGGCTTATCTGGCAGCAGTGCTGGATCTGTTCGCCCGCAAACCTGTGGGCTGGGCGATATCGGCGTCGCCGGACTTGGCCCTCACGGTCAAAGCATTGCAGATGGCCTGGGAGCTTCGGGGTAAGCCAACAGGCGTGATGTTCCACAGCGATCAGGGCAGCCACTATACCAGCCGTCAGTACCGGCAGGCTCTGTGGCGCTGTCGGATAAAGCAGAGCATGAGTCGCCGGAGTAACTGCTGGGATAATGCCCCGATGGAGCGGTTCTTCCGGAGCCTGAAGACCGAATGGGTGCCGACGAAGGGCTATAACAGCTTCAACGAGGCTCAGAGCGCGATAATCAGCTACATCACGGGCTATTACAGTGCCATCCGGCCCCACTGGTATAACGGTGGCTTAACGCCAAATGAATCAGAGCGGCTGTTCCACGAACAGTCAGGTCGTGTGGCCAAAATTAGTTGACCACTACACTGAAAATTTCAAACACCTGCCCAATTTCTTCCAGACTCAATGCTCTTTCTCTGCTTTTTTCGATTCCACCTGCATCATTGACCTTAAACGCAGAAGCTGGATTGTTTAACAATAATCCAAGCTTGATTGCATGGTCGAAGAGTTGCTTCATGTAGAGTAGGGCATCATTTGAAATGGTTGGTCTTCCGCTATCTGTAATTTTTTGCAGAATGGCTCAGACATCAATGGGGGTTATCTTCGTCAAAGAAAGTTGACCAATCGTTGGAGCAATATCTTTCCTGTATACCCTTTCTGGGATTTGTGGATGCTTCAACCGCTTAATCAGGTCTTTGTGCCAGTCTTCAAACAATTCATCTACCGTTGTGATTTGCTTCGGTCGGTTAAGTTTCCGTTCAGCAATAGGATCATCTCCGGTGGCAACTTTTTTGCGCGTATCTTCAGCGAGGCTACATACCTCGGACAGAGATAGATGAGATACCTTACCTAAGGTGATTTCTCGTCTCTTAGAGCCGATTGTGTATCGAAGCATCCAATACGCCTCACCTTTTTGTGGGACTTTCAGGTACAAGCCTCGCCCATCTCCAAACTTCCCCGGTTCTCTTGCTTTGATGAGAGCCTGAACCGTCCTGACAGTGAGTGAGGCCATGTACCTATCCTGATGAAAAATCGTTGTGGGGGGTATATGGTTATAAACTGCCAGATGAGACTAGTAAAGCAAAAGCGCTCCCCGTTTTACTCCCCACTTATTGGTGGTTTTTAATGTATCTAAGTGGTCTTTAATAGACTATGGTTTGCATAAAAAAGCCCATTTAACATGGGCTTATGGATTGTGGTGGACTTTGAAAGAATTTACTCGATATTCTGGATCTGCTCGCGCATTTGCTCGATCAATACTTTGAGCTCAATGGAGCTACTGGTGATTTCGGCATTGATAGATTTGGAGGCCAGTGTGTTTGATTCACGGTTAAACTCTTGCATCATAAAATCAAGACGGCGACCGACGGCCTCTTTTTTGGTCAGAATGTTGTAAGTCTCTTTAACGTGGGCTTCCAGACGATCCAGCTCTTCCGCAACATCAATGCGTTGTGAAAGAATAATCAGTTCCTGTTCCAGCCGCTGGGTATCCAGCTGATTTTCGATATCCGCCAGTTTGCTGGTGAGTCTTTCGCGTTGCCATACCAGGATACCTGGCATATGGGTACGGACTTTCGCCACTTCGACAGAAACGCCAGCCAGACGTTGCTCTATCAGTGCCTTGAGTGCCGCTCCTTCGCTTTCTCTGGCTGCGATAAAATCACTGATGGTGGCATCCAGAGCGGTTAATAGTTCGGCAGAGATGGTATCCAGATCCTGTTCTTCCGCTGACATCACACCCGGCCAACGCAGAATATCCAATGGATTGACTGTACCTTCACCACTCTGCTGTTTTATCCAGTTAGCCGCATTCACCAGCTGAATCGCCAGCTTTTCGTTGAGCACCAGTGCGCTCTGCATTTGTGGGTCTGCTTCAAAACGTAGCTGACACTCTATTTTTCCCCGGGTTAGCCGTTGGCGAAGACGTTCACGAACTACGGGTTCCATACCCCGGAATTGCTCCGGCAGGCGTAGATTAGTCTCTAAATAACGCTGGTTAACTGAGCGTATTTCCCAGGCGGCAGTGCCCCATTCGCCTTTTATTTCACGTCGGGCATAGGCTGTCATGCTGCGGATCATCTGGATTTCCTGTCAGAAAAAGAAAAAATGATTATAGCGGGGAGTAGATTGGCTTAACAGGGATTCAGTTAAACATCGCCTGCGGTGCTGATTCTCTGGCGTTTGCATCTGAAATCATTAAGATGCCATCTTAGACAGTAACAGGCAGCATGCTTAGTTATTGAGTAACGTCTGATAACAATAGGTACGAGGAAGATGATGAAACGTTTCACACTGGCGGCTTTAATGGCTGTCTTACTCAGTGGTTGTGTTACTCAACCTGCACCATCGAAAACAGCCGGGAAAGTCTGTAGTCGTGGAGATGCGATGCAACAAACTACGCTCTATTTCGGCCTGAGTCGTGCTCAGGGGGCGAATATCACTCCGGCTGAGTGGCATGCCTTTCTTGACGGTGAAGTCACACCTCGATTTAAAGAGGGCCTGACAGTATTTGATGCTCAGGGACAATGGCTCGGTGAAAATGGCAAAGTGGTGCAGGAAGCAAGTAAAGCGTTGATGTTGATTCATGGAGCCAGCGCCGAGAGCGATCAGGCGATCGAGACGATTCGTCAGCACTATACGCAACGTTTCCAGCAGGAATCAGTAATGAAGGTTGACTCTTCCGCCTGTGTGGCATTCTGAGTCTTCCCTCTCTGTGCGTCAGAGCATTAAACCGGCAAAGGCGGCAGAAAGCAGGCTGACAAGCGTGGCACTGAATACCAGCTTAAGGCCAAAACGAGAGACAACATTGCCTTGTTCGCTATTCAGCCCTTTGATGGCTCCTGCGATAATGCCGATAGAGGCGAAGTTGGCGAAAGAGACCAGAAAGACTGACAGGATACCTACGCCGCGGGGAGTAAGCTCTGCGGCGATTTTTTTCAGCTCTATCATTGCAACAAACTCATTCGCTACCAGTTTGGTAGCCATAATGCTTGCAGCTGGTAACGCATCTGATGCCGGAATGCCAATCAGCCAGGCAAAGGGATAGAACAGGTAACCGAGCAACTGCTGAAAACTGACGCCAAACAGTGTAGAGAACAGAGCGTTAATAGCTGCGATTAAAGCAATGAAACCAATCAGCATGGCCATAATGATCATGGCAACTTTAAAACCAGCCAGGATATATTCGCCGAGCATCTCAAAAAAACTTTGTTTTTCATGCAGCTTTTCCAGTCGGACTTCGGGTTCTTCGGTCTGAGAAGTCGGATTTATCAGCGATAGCACGATAAAGGTACTGAACATATTGAGCATCAATGCCGCGACAACGTAGCGCGGTTCAATCATGGTCATATAGGCACCGACAATTGAGAGCGAAACCGTAGACATTGCCGCTGCGGCCATCGAGTAGAGTCGTTTAGGTGAGATATCGGCCAGGATGCCTTTGTAGGCAATAAAATTCTCTGACTGGCCCAGGATAAGTGCACTGACAGCGTTGAACGACTCCAGTTTACTCATGCCATTAATTTTTGACAGCACGGTACCCACGACCGTGATTAATATCGGTAAAATTCGCAGATGCTGTAAAATACCGATCAGTGCAGAGATGAAAAT
The DNA here is from genome assembly GCA_964016415.1 of Erwinia sp. Taxonomy (NCBI): domain Bacteria; kingdom Pseudomonadati; phylum Pseudomonadota; class Gammaproteobacteria; order Enterobacterales; family Erwiniaceae; genus Erwinia; species Candidatus Erwinia impunctatus. The sequence goes on from OZ024666.1 coordinate 3,342,935, forward strand.
GATCGGACACAGCACGCCAAGAAAAATAAATGCCAGTCCCTGATTGGCCATTCCACCGAAGACAAAATTAGATCCTTCAGCAGAAAATTTTAAAAGCTGCTCAAAGAAACCGGATATTCCGGCAGCCATTGAGATGCCTCTGTCGCTGTGTAAAAGAAACCAGGCAATCAGGGCTTCGATAAACAGTAATTGAATGATGATGCGGGGACGAATACGTTTTCTGTCATGACTGAAGAGGATGCCAAGCAGCAGGATGACGGCCAGCGTCAGGGCGAAATGGAAAATTTGCGGCATAAAACAATGAATCCGGCATGTCTGAATGAGTGCCAGCATTTAGCCATAATTTTTTTCGGCTTGCACCTTTCCTGTGTGGTACAGGATGAAAATAAGACGAACATGGGTTTTCTATGATGAAGCTCGTATAATGCCAGGCAATTCAATATCAGCGGAGAGAGATCATGCGTCCAGCAGGCCGAAGTGCGCAACAAGTGCGCCCTGTTACTATCACACGTCACTACACTAAACATGCCGAAGGGGCTGTTTTGGTCGAATTTGGCGAAACGAAAGTGCTCTGTACGGCGACGATTGAAGAGGGGGTACCTCGGTTTCTCAAAGGTCAGGGAAAAGGGTGGGTTACCGCTGAATATGGCATGTTGCCGCGTGCTACGCATACCCGTAATGCAAGGGAGGCAGCAAAAGGCAAGCAGGGTGGTCGCACGCTGGAAATTCAGCGTTTGATCGCCAGAGCGCTGCGCGCTGCGGTTGATCTCAATGCACTGGGTGAGTTTACCATCACGCTGGATTGTGATGTGTTGCAGGCTGATGGTGGTACACGTACCGCGTCGATTACCGGAGCTTGTGTGGCTCTGGCGGATGCGTTGAATCACTTAGTGGCGACAGGCAAATTAAAACAGAGTCCGCTGAAAGGTATGGTCGCAGCAATTTCTGTCGGTATTGTTGAGGGTGAAGCGCGCTGTGATTTGGAGTATGTGGAAGATTCTGCTGCAGAAACTGATATGAATGTCGTGATGATGGAAGATGGCCGGATGATAGAGGTACAGGGTACGGCAGAAGGTGAGCCATTCAGTCATGAGGAGTTGTTAACGTTACTGGCGCTGGCACGTGATGGTATTGCTCAGTTGATCGATGCGCAGAAAGCTGCACTTCAGGCATGATGTGATAAAAGGTTTAATCGGTGAGGAGAGAAGTATGAAACCCTGGCAGCGTCAGTTTATCGAGTTTGCCATCGATCGGCAGGTGTTAAAGTTTGGTCGTTTTACGCTGAAATCGGGTCGTATCAGTCCCTATTTTTTCAATGCAGGATTATTCAATACCGGACGTGATCTGGCGTTATTAGGGCGTTTCTACGCCCAGGCATTGATGGATTCAGGTATAGAGTTTGACCTGCTGTTTGGCCCGGCTTACAAAGGGATCCCTATTGCCACGACGACGGCGGTAGCACTGGCGGAACATCATCAACGTGATTTTCCTTATTGTTTTAACCGTAAAGAAGCAAAAGATCATGGCGAAGGGGGCTCACTGGTGGGGAGCCCGTTGCAGGGACGTGTGATGCTGGTCGATGATGTTATCACTGCGGGAACCGCAATTCGCGAGTCAATGGCGATCATTGAGGAGAATCAGGCATCTCTGGCTGGTGTCCTGATCTCCCTGGATCGTCAGGAGCGAGGACGTGCAGACATCTCTGCCATTCAGGAAGTTGAGCGTAATTATCGTTGTCAGGTCATTTCCATCATTACACTGACAGAACTGGTACATTTCCTGGAAGAGAAACCGGAGCTGGCTGAAGCGCTGGCGGATGTGCGGGCTTATCGTGCGGAATACGGTATCTAAATAAGACGGAGCCAGTGAAGACTGGCTCCATAAACCCGAGCGAGACTAAATGAGTTGTCTTGCCAGCAAAGGCCAGCGAGTTTCAAACTCAACAGTCGGCCGGTAACGGAACTCTGAGCGTACAAATCGTGAGAGCATCCCTTCACAGAAAGCCAGAAGCTGGCTGGCAAGGATAGTTTCGTCAGTTTCAAAGCCTGCGCCTTCACGGAGTGTTTTTTCCCGTAACACCTGCCGGAGTTGAGCTTCAATACGGTCGAAGAGTTGATTGATGCGCCCTTGCAATCTGTCCTGTTCAAACATCAACGCATGGCCGGTGAGGATACGTGTCAGCCCTGGGTTACGTTCACCAAACCCAAGTATCAACTGAATGATGAGTCGTAGCCGTGCCAGTGTCTCTTTTTCATCGTTAAGGATTAGGTTAATACGGCTAATCAGACTGTCTTCAATAAATTCTATCAGACTGTCAAACATCCGTGTTTTGCTGGGAAAATGTCGGTAAAGTGCGGCTTCAGAAACACCGACGTTTGCTGCCAGCTTTGCTGTAGTAATGCGCTGGCTACCGTCAGATGACTCAAGCATTTGCGCCAGAGCCTGTAAAATCTCTTCGCGACGGTTTTTCTTCGCACTTTTCATTTCTGCCATATCCGGTAAGACCTCTGAAATATCACAATTTTTCCGTGTGATGTTTCGTTGTAATTCGCCTGAATGATATCTTCAGGGTGAAAAATAAAGCGTATCACACACCAGAAGTTTACTGGCGACCAGAGTGACCAAATCCACCCGTTCCCCGATCGCTATCGTCAAATGCCGTGACCAGATTAAATTCAGCCTGCACCACAGGAACAAAAACCAGTTGTGCTATGCGTTCACCAGGTTCAATAGTGAATGGCTGCTGACTGCGATTCCAGACTGAAATCATCAGTTGTCCCTGATAGTCAGAGTCAATTAACCCTACCAGATTACCCAATACCACACCGTGTTTATGCCCTAAACCTGAGCGGGGTAAAATAACAGCCGCCAGCTGCGGGTCAGCAATATGAATAGCAAGCCCGGTAGGAATCAGCAGCGTTTCACCGGGTGTTAACAGGAGTGCATTATCCAGACAGGCACGTAAGTCGAGCCCCGCAGAACCGGCGGTCGCATACGTCGGCAGAGGAAACTGTTCTCCGATTCTGGGATCGAGAATTTTAACGTCGATTTTTTTCATCATAGAGCCTGATTATCTCATTGAGTAGTTGCTGACCAAGGCGTTTCTTGTTGTCCTGAGGCAGACAAACATCACCAGTTTGCCAGTAGAGATGCAGTGAGTTCGTCTCACTGTTGAATCCCTGATCTGTTTTTGAAACGTCATTAGCACAGATTAAATCTAGCTGCTTTTGCTGGCGTTTTTTTTGTGCGTATTCTTCCACATTATGGGTTTCGGCAGCAAACCCGACAACATAAGGTCGGTGTTCCTGCAGGGCGGCAACACCCGCAACAATATCCGGGTTTTTTACCATGCTTAACTGAAGAGTCTCGCCCTGTTTTTTTAGTTTTTGTGGTGCTATCTCTGCAGCCCTGTAATCAGCAACTGCGGCAGTACCGATAAAGATATGTTGCCGTGATATATCGGCCATCACGGCATCCTGCATTTCAAGCGCGCTCGTCACGTCGACACGCTTTACCCATTGTGGGGTGCTAAGTGAAACGGGCCCGCTGACCAGAGTAACATTGGCTCCACGTTTAGCTGCCGCCTCGGCAATCGCAAAGCCCATTTTTCCTGAACTGTGATTGGTCATAAAACGTACCGGATCAAGCGCTTCCCGGGTTGGCCCGGCAGTAATCATAATGCTCAGATGTTGCAGATCATTGACCGGAGATAAGAAAGAGGCGGTTTCTTCGACGATGGTATCGGGCTCGAGCATTCGTCCTGGCCCGGTATCACCGCAAGCCTGGCTGCCACTGGCAGGCCCCCATACCATAACGCCGCGTTCAGCAAGCAAGTGCAGATTATGTTGAGTGGCAAAAGCCCGATACATTTGTTGGTTCATTGCCGGCACCACTGCCAGAGGGGCCGGAGTCGCCAGGCAGAGTGTGGTCAATAAATCATTCGCCATGCCAGCGGTGATTCGAGCTAGTATATCTGCGGTGGCCGGCGCGAGTATGACGAGGTCCGCCCATTTACCCAGCTCAATATGTCCCATCGCGGCTTCAGCTGCGGGGTCCAGTAAATCGCACGATACCGGATTGCCTGATACTGCCTGCAATGTGAGAGAGGTAATGAAGGATCTGGCTGCATCGGTCATTACAACCCGTACTTCGGCACCCTGATCACGTAATCGTCTGACGAGCTCCGGAGTTTTGTAAGCGGCAATACCACCACTGATACCCAGTACAATGTGTTTATTCTTTAATTTCATGATGTTACTCCATCAGGAAGTCTGCTTCTCTGCGCGGAAGAGCTTCAGTGCTGCTCACTCTACCACATCTGCAATTATCACTTGATGTGTATCATTTTGCGAAGCAGCCCGAAGAGTATACCTCATAACATTGAAGACTACTGTATATAATGACATGATTTTTTGGTGCGCAGGCAAAAAGCGGGTCAATATAATGTCATGGTTAACAGTACCACCACGAGAAAAGCTCCTGCAATTGGGGGCGGCCAGTTTAACGGATGCTGAGCTTCTGGCGCTTTTTTTACGGACCGGATCGGCAGGTATCCATGTAATGGTGCTGGCAGAAAAATTGCTTCGGGAGTTCGGGTCGTTACATCATCTGATGACGGCAGACAAACAAAGAGTGTGTCAGGTGAGTGATGTGGGGATGGCGAAATTTGCACAACTGCACGCAGTCACTGAACTCGCCCGGCGCTTTTTTGCCTGTAATGATATTCGTGAACATCATATTGTAAAAAGTACGACAGATTTGCTGAATTATTTGTACAGCACCCTCAGCCATCGGCAAAGAGAGATTTTTTTGGTGATCTTTTTCGATAATCAACAAAAGATCCTTGATGTTAATGAGATGTTTGCCGGTTCACTTAGCAGTGTTGAAGTCCACCCGAGAGAAATCATCAAAGAAGCATTAAAACTGAATGCCGCGGCAATCATCCTCGCACATAATCATCCTTCCGGGGTTTCTCAACCGAGTCAGGCAGACAAACGTATTACCACACAAATTGCCCACGCCTGTCAGATTTTTGATATTCGTTTGTTAGATCACATAGTTATTGGTCGTGGTGAGTATGTCTCTTTTGCAGAGCGCGGCTGGTTATAACCGAAGGCAGACAGTGGCGATACGCTGCCTGCCTGCGTACCGCGGGAAGAAAAAAACAGTGATTTTCCGCAGATCGATCAGGATCTTTCTCAACAGGGGCTTGAGCGTAAAGACTGCAAGGCGTATACTACGCCACCTTTGAGAATCTCGGGTTTGGCATTGAGGCCTGCCAACGGGTTCACATGGAACTCGCCTGGGTGGGCTATTGGCCTGACGAGGCGGCCAGACCTTATTTTTAAAGCTCGAGCTGATTTGATTTTTGGAGAATAGAAATGTCACGAGTCTGCCAAGTAACTGGCAAGCGTCCGGTGACCGGTAATAACCGTTCCCACGCCATGAACGCGACGAAACGCCGTTTCCTGCCGAACCTGCATTCTCACCGTTTCTGGGTTGAGAGCGAAAAGCGTTTTGTTACACTGCGTGTATCTGCCAAAGGCATGCGCGTTATCGATAAGAAGGGTATTGATATAGTTCTCTCTGAACTGCGTGCCCGCGGTGAGAAGTACTAAGGTAAGGAACTGAAACATGGCTAAAGGTATTCGTGAGAAGATCAAGCTGGTTTCTTCTGCTGGTACAGGTCACTTCTATACCACGACGAAGAACAAGCGTACTAAGCCGGAGAAACTGGAACTGAAGAAATTCGATCCTGTTGTTCGCCAGCACGTGATCTATAAAGAAGCTAAAATTAAGTAATTAACTTAAGCGATAAAAACCCGGCTCCGGCCGGGTTTTTTTGTTGTTAAAAAAGGAATAACCACTGTCGGCGTGCTTAGCTCTATTCTGATGTGTACAGATGGAATTTATGAAAATCAGAGTGTAGTGGCACTATTTTACCGTTCTTATCTTGTCAGCGGAGCCTGGAAGCAGTAACACTGCTCGCGTAATGCTATGTTGCGCTTCACTGCACACCACAGAGAGGGGAAACGATGCCAGAACTACCAGAAGTAGAAACCAGCAGGCGAGGTATTGAGCCTTATCTGGTGGGAGCCTCTATTTTTGAGATTATCGTGCGCAATGGGCGTTTGCGCTGGCCTGTCTCTGAAGCCCTTTATCAACTGCGCAATCAACCGGTGCGACGAGTCATGCGTCGTGCAAAATATCTGCTGCTGGACTTACCCGATGGCTGGATTATCATACACTTAGGCATGTCGGGAAGTTTGCGGGTATTACCTGATACACTCCCGGCTGCGAAACATGACCATATTGATGTTGTCATGAGTAACGGAAAAGTTCTGCGTTATACCGATCCACGACGTTTTGGTGCCTGGTTATGGTGTGATGATTTAACCACATCATCGGTGTTAGCTCATCTCGGACCGGAGCCTCTGGAAGAGGACTTTTCCGCAGACTATCTACTCGAAAGATCAGCCAATAAACGCACTGCCATCAAACCCTGGCTGATGGATAACAAACTGGTGGTAGGGGTCGGAAATATTTATGCCAGTGAGTCGCTTTTTTCCGCAGGTATTCACCCGGATCGTCCGGCACAGACTCTGACGCGTCAGGAGGCTGAACGTCTGGTCATGACCATAAAAGCTGTGCTGGCGCGATCGATCGCGCAGGGAGGCACCACATTGCGTGATTTTCTGCAAAGTGATGGTAAACCCGGCTACTTTGCTCAGCAATTGCAGGTGTATGGCCGTGCAGGCGAGGCGTGCCGGGCATGTGGAACATTGATTGAGAGTAAAAAACAGGGACAGCGCAGTACTTTTTTCTGTTCGCATTGTCAGCGCTGAAGAGTTGTGAGTCTATTCCTGCAGGCGCGAGAGTAGCGCCTGCTTTACCTGCGGTGAAACAAAATCACTGATATCACCACCGTGACGTGCTACCTCTTTAATTAATGATGAAGAGACGAAACTGTATTTCTCATCAGGGATCAGGAATAGCGTTTCCAGTGGTGCAGAAAGGTGGCGATTCATTTTCGCTAACTGTGCTTCATATTCGAAATCGCTAATACTGCGAACGCCACGCACCAGTATGGTGGCTTGTTGCGCGGCAGCAAAATCAGCCATCAGTTGACTGAAACCCATCACTTCTACCCCCGGCAGATGGGCGACCATTTCTTTTGCCAGTGAAATACGTTCAGTCAGAGTAAACAGTGGCTGTTTTCCGGGGCTGGCGGCGATGGCTACAATCAGCTGGTCAAACAACCGTGCAGCACGGGTGATAATATCGAGATGTCCACAAGTGATGGGATCGAACGTACCGGGATAGAGCGCTTTGCGACTCATCGCTTCTTCCTGTTGGTGTGATGTAACGCCCATAATGTAGCGTATTTATTGAATGTATACTGGGCATTGACGACCGCGAGTAGCCAGCCTTGTTTTCCATCAAGGAAACCAGCACGCAGTAAGAGTGTTTTCACGAAGGCTCCAAGGGTATGAGAAATAATCGCCATGAAGCTACAGCGTTTTCCCTCTGCGAAACGTTGTTTCCCCCAGGCCTCCGCATAGGCCAGTTGTTTCCACTGAAATGCGGAAAAATCGCGGCAGGTAAGATGCAATAAGTCACCCGGCAACTTCTCTGTGTTCGCACCCTGAGTCACCAGCGATTCATGAACCTGGTGATCATTGTAATGAAAACTGGCTGGATAGAGCCGGACAACCCGATCAGGATACCAACCGCTATGACGCATAAAGCGACCAAGGAAGAGGTTACTGCGCCCTATACTGTAAACTTTGTGTAGATCAAGAGGTGAATGCAATACCTGTTCTATTGTCTGGCGCAATTCTGGTGTCACACGCTCATCGGCATCAATCATCAGGATCATCGGATGCGTGGCGTACTGTTGCGCCCGTTGCCGTTGCTTGCCAAAGCCCTGCCAGTCGCCATGATGAAACACCTTTGCGCCGTGTCGCTCTGCCAGTTCAGGTGTGCCATCTTTACTACCTGAATCCAGTACGATAATCTCATCAGCCCAGTCGACTGATGTCAGGCATTCCGGTAGTAGCTCTGCTGCATCTTTGACAATCATGACAACAGATAATCCCAGACGTTGTGTCATTTAATGATTCCGGGTGGGTAAATAAGGTTTAAGCAATGTTAACAAACGCTGCAGCGCTCCCTGGTTTTGATAGAGCACGTCAACTCCCTGGCGTCCGTAGTAACGTCGGTAATCTTCATCAGTGAGCAATGAGGCGATCTCTTTTTGCAGAGAGTCAGCGTCATTCACTGTGATTAAGCCATCAGCTTGTTGTAGTTTGGCGCAAATATCTTTGAAGTTGAAGGTATGCGGACCCATCAATACAGGAATGGCATGCGCTGCCGCTTCCAGTGGATTATGGCCTCCTCTTAGCACCAGACTGCCGCCGACAAACGCCACATCAGCAATCCCATAAAGCAGCATCAACTCTCCCATGGTGTCGCCAATCACAACCTGGGTATTGCTGGTGGGAATATCTCCGCTACTGCGCAGAGTAAAACTGAGTCCGGCATGCTGAGTTAATTCGATAGCGGTAGAGAAACGTTCAGGGTGACGAGGAACCAGAATAAGTAATAAATTGGGAAATGTTGTCAATAGCTGACGGTGGGCCGCAAGAATAATACTCTCTTCTCCCTCATGCGTGCTGGTGGCTATCCATACCGGACGATGAGGTGCCCATTGACGACGAAGAGTCACTGCTCGTACCGCCAGCTCGGGAGTTACAGAGATATCAAATTTTAAGCTGCCGGTGATTGCTAAATGAGAACGTTTCAGGCCCAACGAGACAAATCGTTCACCATCTTCTTCATTTTGCGCCGCAATAAGTGTCACTTTACTGAGCAGACGCTGCATAAACCGACCTGTTTTTTGATAACCACGGGCAGAGCGCTCAGAAAGTCGTGCATTCGCAATGATAAGCGGGATCTTGCGCTTACTAAGCTGGTTGATCATGTTTGGCCATAACTCTGTTTCCATAATGATCACCAGACGAGGCCGTACCGTATTGAGAAAACGTCGCATGGCGCATGGTAAATCATAGGGCAGGTAGACATGATGCACTTCCTGTCCAAACGCAAAAGCGGCCCGTTCAGAGCCGGTAGGTGTCATGGTGGTTACGGTAATTGGCAAGTCAGGGTAACGATGGCGGAGGGCACGGACCAGCGGAACGGCTGCCAGGGTCTCGCCGACGGAGACAGAGTGTAAAAGAATACCCTCAGGTAGCACTTTACCACTGCAGTAACCATAGCGCTCTGCCCAGCGTTTTCGATAGGCCGGATTTTTTCTGCCTCGCATCCAGAGGCGAAGCCAGATCAAAGGCTGAATTAAATACAGCAGAGCAGTGTAGAGTGTTGTCATGACGATGTTCACATGAATTGATGCTCGTGAGAGCAGTATGCGTCGCGCAGAAGATTGACTGGCATGGTAACAGATAAGTGGTTATGGCTCACTATTCTTCACTTATCATGTTGGAGCAGCTCCGCATAAAGTTGATGCAACTGTGTTGCTAAGCGCTGCGGCGTACAGGGTAGTACGCGTTGGCGTGCAGCATTCCCCATGCGAGGGTCACTGTTACGGCGTGGGATATTTCGGGCGGCGATAGCCAGTGCGGTAATATCCAATGCATCACAAACGAAACCGTCAATACCCTGGCTGATAAACTCTGCACCCCCACAGCGTGTACTGGTAATCACAGGTAAACCACAGGCCATTGCTTCCAGAATAACATTGGGAAACGGGTCATATAATGTCGGAAGCATAAGTGCATCCGCAGCATGATAGAAAGGAATAACATCCTGCTGTACCCCCATAAAATGCACCCTGCCAGCACAACCGAGACGCTGTGTCAGTTTTTGGTAATCACCAACCCGTTTATCCTGGCCAATAACCAGTAAATGTGCATCGCTGTCCGCGATTGCCTGAATAGATGCAGCAAGGCCTTTGCGTTCAAACCCTGACCCCACATAAATGAAAACTTTTGCCTCAGGAGGAAGATCGAATGCTTCACGGGCACGCAGTAACTTTTCTGTGTCTGCTGGCATAAAACGGGTGGTATCTATGGCATTGTTAATCACAACAATTTTATCTTCCGGCACCTGGAAGTGTGTCATGATGTCATTTTTCACCATCAGCGAGTTACAGATGATTTTTTTGAGTTCAGGGGAGTGAAAAAGTGCGGTCTCTGCTGACATCACGTAACGATGGTAACGACTGAATTTACTTAACAGGCGCTGCAGTGGAGAAAGCAGGCGTGCACGTTGGTGTAACCAGACTTTATGCACGCCATCACCGGCTCGAAAGATATCACATCCGGCTATGCGCTCGTGGCTCTGTACCAGGTCGAAATTTTCTTTTTGCCAGCATGCGCGTGCGGCTTTGGCAAAGCCCCGTTCTCTGGAGATACGTCCCCATTTTACCGGATTGCAGATATATACATGCCAGCCGGTTTTAGCCATTCCCTGCCAGCGCCGGGTAATAATGCTGAGGTCTAACACCTCACCTTCCAGTGCTTCCAGTGTGCGGGCAATGAAACGTTCAGCGCCACCGTCAGGACGGTATTTTTGTCTGACGATAGCCAGGCGAATTTTAGCCATGCAAATAACCTCGCGCTGCGTCAGTCACAACCCCAACCGGAATCGCACTGAGGTAACGTTGTTTTGTTTTAGTATCGATTTGGTTAGGTGGCGGGAGGTCAGTGTAATCGCCTGCCCAGATAACCTGATTGTTTTCTCCCCATGGACGCCATTGGGTGACTTTTGTGGGACCAAAAAGCGCGATACAGGGGGTATTCAGGGCCGCTGCCATATGCATCGGAGCGGAGTCAACGCCAATAAACAGTCGGGCATTATCAATTAACGCCGCCAGCTGTGGCAGGCTAAGTTTGCCGGCCAGTGATACTGGTTTCGCGTGGTGGCAGAGAGAGAGGATACTGTCGATCATCGCCAGCTCTTTTTTATCCGGGGCTGAGGTTAAAATGACCGTGACCTGATCCAGAGAGAGATTATCTATCAGCGCTGCCATCTTGTCGTCGTCCCAGCATTTGTAGACCCAGCGTGACGTAGGCTGAATGACGATATAGGGTTTGTTATCAGGACACTGTTCCGCCAGTAACGAGCTAACCTGTCGCTGATCACTGTCATGGAAATGCATGCGTGCAGGCCATTTTTCTCCGGCAATTCCCAGTGGGAGTAAAGCCGCCAGATTTTGCTCGACAGTATGCAACTCGCTGCGTCCCTGTGTTGGTACTAAATGCGTATGTGCTTGACGCCAAAGTATCCCGCGACGTTTTTCATAGTCAAAACCTATTCTCACTGGTGCGCCAGAAAAGCGGCAGAGCAAAGCGCTCCGCCACTGATCGGCCAGATTTATCACCAGATCGTAGTGTTCACCACGAATAGTTTGTGCCAGTGCCACTTCATGGCGCATGTGTGACCAGATACCGGCTTGTTTCCAGCGTCTATCAATACAATGAAGACGGTTAATTAACGGATGGGCTTCCAGCATGGGGTAGGTCTCCTGATAAAGCAGGATATCAATGCTGGCTTCCGGGTAGTGATGATGTAATGCTTCAATGACTGGGGTTGTCAGCAACATATCGCCATGATGGCGTAGTTTGATGATCAGTATTTTTTTTGGCGCATATGAGGCCGGAATCATCTGATACAAAGGCATACTCATGGCGTTTTTTAACAAGTCTGGCGATTGTAAGGGAAATCCCGCTCCGGGAAAAGGAGCAATCAGGTAAGGCGTTGACCTCGCCAGCGATAGAGGCGTGCAAGCCATAAAAGCAATTGATACCACTGACGTAACCCCCGCACGTTGCGTAGCATGCGCTGAGGTGTTTTTGTGGCAAAAATATCCTGAATAATCGCCTGTCGCGTTTGTATATCGGTCTCCCGGCGTACAGCATGACAGACACACAGTGCCTCTCTGGTCACCTGACGGTAGAACTCCGGGTAGAGAGTGGTTTTTTTCTGATAGCGGAGATTAATATCATCAAGCAGTTGTGCAATTTTCAGGTAATGACGCTGATAAATGACATTACTTTTCCCGGTGCGCGGCTGATGACTGATTGACTGGTTATGCACATAGTAATGATACAAAATAGTGTCGGTATACCGTACACGCTGTGCATTGATCATCAATTCCGTTGTCCAGGGAATGTCCTGATGATGTAACCCTGGTTCAAACTGCAACCCGATGCGTTCAATCAGACTGCGACGATAGATACCAAGCCAGACAACGTGTAAATAGCGATTGGTCGCCAGCGCCTGACTTAGCCAACGGGTACCCGTCAGGATGCCCGTTGAGCTTAACCTTTCCACTGGTATCAGCGTTTTTCGTCTGCCAGAGGAAAGGAATACTCTGACGGCATTGCACTGTGCCACATCCAGATCGTCACGTTGCGCCATCGTGACCAGTGTCTGGTACATCTCAGGTTCCATCGTATCATCGGCATCAGGAAATGTGACGTAGGTTCCACGTGCGATAGCCATACCTGCATTTCGTGCGCATGAAACGCCACGATTCGGCTGATCAATCACAGTGATATGATCGTATTGCTGTGCATAACGGTGCGCCATGACCGCTGAGTCGTCAGTAGAACCATCATTAACGATAATGACCTCTATGTTCGGCTGCGTCTGTGCCAACAGTGATGAGATAAATGACGGAAAACTTTTCTCCGCATTAAACATCGGTACGATGATACTCAATACCGGTGAGGGCAACGTGTCGGGGGCCGTTGAAACTGAGGATGATTCCATAGTCATGAGTGCTTATCGGTAGCCAGATGAGGTGTTCGGGAAGTGATAAACTGATGAATAGCATCTAATTTTTCATCATTCAGTGCAAAGAGTTCCTCTGCCGGTTGCTCAAAATGATAGGGACTTCGGAAGATGAAAGATGAGGGTGGAATGTTTTCCGGGCCGATCAAAAGCACATCCCCAAGAGGGCGTTGTTCTTCCATTCCACAAGGCCCATATAACAAAATAACTGGTACATTTTGAGCGTCAGCGATATAGACATTTCCGCTGTCGGATGCCATATAGAAATCCATCTTACTCAGTGCGAAAGGGAGCTCTTTCAGCGTGACTTTGCCAAGCATATTAATGATGTTGTCCTGTCTGCCTATCTCACGATAAAAGCTGTCGAGCTTTTCCTGTTCCGCGAGAGTACCAAATACGAAAAACAGACAAGGCAGGTCTTTCAGACGATTAATTAACTGTTTCCAAGTCGTTGCCGGAATGGTCTTCGCCTGATTACCTGCTGAGATGCTGATGCCAATTTTAATTTTATCGCGGCGGAGCAGGACTTCTGGTGGATGTTGCGGTATCACCAGCGGGAGCGTTGCATGTTTCGGGTAGCTTTGCCAGGTCTGGGTGCGATCAGCTAATTTCAGGTAGCTTTCAAGCACAAGGTCACTCCTGCTATGTGAAACGTAGCCCGTTGCGGTGAGAAAAAACAGGCCGTGGTACCATTTACGTTCGTAAGTCGATAAAAATTGTTTGTTTCTGGCATTACAGCAGGCGGCGAGGAACAGATTGATACTATTGGGATAAAGTACATAAACATTGCCATAACGGTTCATCAGGCGGAAGGCCAGCTTAAGCTTCGTCAGCGTAGTGGTTTTATGTTCTTCGATATAAAAAATATCATCAATAGTCTCGTCGTGACCAGCCAGCGGTGCCACCGTTGAGCTTAACAACGCATCACTATGCCGCAGATGCCGCAGTAACGGCGTGATATTAATGAAATCGCCGATTTTTGCCGTCTGAATCACTAAATTGCGTTCGGTTCTTTTTTGTATCAGCTTGAACAGGAGTTTCACTGGCAATAATAAGATAAAAATAAGAACATAATTCACGCTCGTTTCTCCCTGAACGAGCAGGACGGTGAGCCTACTCTCCTGCTGGTGGGCAAAAATCGGAAGTTAGTAAGGTTTGGTATCATATTTATATTGATAGTTGTCATGGTAACAAATCTTTGTCAAATGCGTAGAATTATTGTTTTCTATGAGATTAGTTCTTTTTATAACCCGATAATTGCATGCTGAATTTATCGATTTTAAGGTACATTATGTTTGTCTTTTTTCAATGAGAGAAAGATACTCCAGACAGATAGCATCAAGATGATATCGTTCAAGTCCTGATTTTACTTGTTTTTTCGGGTGCTGATAAAATTCCGTGATTTTTTCTGCCAGTGCCTCGCTGTTCATGGCAGAGAGTCCGCGAGCCAGTTCACCGGTCAGAATATGTATCGGTCCGCCTGGACAGCGAGTACTCACGACTGGTGTACCGCAAATCAAAGCCTCGATCAGAACATTACCAAATCCTTCGCTGTCGGAACTGACTACCAGCATTTTCGCATGGTAGATGTAAGGATAAGGATTATCTATAAAGCCTTTAAAGATAACACGTTCAGCAAGACCTAATTTTGCTACCTGTTGCCTGATGCGCTGCTCTTCTTCCGGGCATCCTTTGCCGATCAGCACTAACGGCGCAGTGATGCCGCTTTTTGCATAGGCTTGCAGTAAGCGATCATGCCGCTTAGTGGGGTGAAAACGCCCTATATGTAGCAGATACTCTTTGCCGGCCAGATCACAAGGCGCATTTGCCAGTTGTTGAATCAGTTCGATATCAAAGGGGTTGGCGATGATTTTTTCATGTGCTGGCTGAACATGGAAAATATTCTTTAAATCATCGATAACCGGCGGAGAGACGCCGATCAGGTTACGCTGCTGGTACACACAACGCACTTTGATTTTTTTATACCAGCGAGAGAGTCCGCGTTTGCGCGCCAGATAAGACGCTGAATAAATACCGTGCAGACAAAACCAGACTTTTTCAACGGGAAGTACCCGCAGACGACGAACGATACGGTCAGTTTTGTGCAGGTGTGAAATGATTAAATCAAAATCCCCTCCCTGTTGCTGGGAGGAGATCACCGCCTTCTCAAGTTGGGCTGCCCTGCGAGGTAATTCTGTCAGTTTACGCCAGGGGGTGCAGCAGCGATCTTCAATGACCTGATAGTCAATGCCTTCAGGGAGAGGATAGTCACACACTGAACGCAAAGAGAATAATGATACCCGATGCCCCAGCGCGAGGAATCCACGCGAAAGTGTCAGTACCGTTTTTTCTGCCCCTCCTCCCGGAAGACCGTCAATAATCATTAAAATTCGTTTTGACACTGTCTCGCCTTTCAACAAAGGAAATCCGTAGCACTCACCGTATGGGGAAGCTGTTAAAATAGAACATCTCTTTTTTAAGATTACTTGTCAGCAAACATCTTATTATAAGTATTACTGCTCGCATGACAGTGATTGAGATCGGTGATCTTCAGGTTGGTAGTTTAGAAAATTATAGTGGTTAATACTACAGATAACCATTTTTGGTCGCATCTCTTGAGCACAATAGTGTAATAAAGAAAGGACAGGGCTTTTTTTTTGCGCTGTCCGGAGGCAAAATTTTTTGCGTCTGCGCTGCTTGCTACGTAACATGAAGACAGGATATCCGGAGCTCAGAGTATGAAACACCCTGCTTTTCTTATCACGATCGACACCGAAGGCGATAATCTGTGGCAAAATCGTTCCCCGGTGATAACCACCAGGAATGCGGCTTATCTTGAGCGTTTTCAGTTGCTCTGTGAGAAGCATGGTTTCAAGCCTACCTGGCTGACAAATTATGAGATGGCTATTGATCCGGTATATCTGAGCTTTGCGCGCGATGTCATTGCCCGGCATCAGGGGGAAGTTGGTATGCACTTACATGCATGGCATAGCCCACCAGAATTTGAATTGACTGAAGATGACTACCTGCATCAGCCGTATTTGATTGAGTACCCGACGGCAGAACTTATCAAAAAAGTCGCGTTTATGACGCATCTCCTGGAAGAGACGTTTCAGACCAAAATGTTGAGCCATCGCGCTGGTCGATGGGCATTTGATACCCGTTACGCTGACGCTCTGATTGCCGAAGGTTATCAGGTGGATTGTTCAGTGACCCCACGGGTTAACTGGCAGCATGCTAAAGGGGCACCACAGGGAAACGGGGGCTGTGATTATCAGCATTTTCCTCAGCATGCCTATTATCTGGATAGTGAGGACATTTCGCGTCCGGGGAGATCATCCCTACTGGAAGTGCCAGTGAGCACTTGCTATCGGCACTCTGCCTTTGTCAATGCCTTGCGCCAGGGTTATGACGCGCTGCGAGGAAAAAAACGCTCTCCGTCGGTGAATTGGTTACGTCCGGCTGGAGGTAACGCGCAGCAGATGATTGCTGTTGCGGACGCTAACCTGAAAGCCGGGGCTGATTATGTCGAGTTTATGTTGCACTCTTCGGAATTTATGCCCGGCGGGAGTCCGACCTTTAAAGATCAGCAGGCAATCGAACAGCTCTATGAGGATTTGGAACAACTGTTCAGCTGGCTGCAATCCCGCACCACAGGTATGACCATGGCTGAGTATGCACAGCGTTACGCCAGTACGTATCAGCCATTTTCATCAACGTGATTTCCTGAAACGTCGTCTTACCTTCAGCCATTTTCGTTTGTAGCTCAGTCTGACCATCGGATTGCAAAGAAATCTGACAGAATCGATTTGTGCCAGGCGTTGTTGCACCAGCGCATAGTCTGGCAACGAACGTAGCTCATTCTCGTAGCGATCAGCGATATCAAGCCAGTGACAGGCAATGAGCTGGCGATACCGTGGCGGAAAAACCGTATCGAGCTGCTGGGTGGCGAGCACAAGGCAGTGAATTTTCTCCGCAGTGATAGCGGCTGAGAGGCTTTGTCCGCGTTTGTGATACAGATAAAACCCGGTCGATGAATAGAGGGTTTTTTGACTGTTCATCAGCATGACCGGAAATAGCCAGGTATCTTCGTAGCAGATAAAATCAGGGAAAGTATATGCATCGAACAACCGGCGGGCGAAAAATTGTCCGATAAAATGCGCCTGAAAATCCCGATGAATCAGAAAACGGGTAATGGCCTGATGCTGCGTCAACGGACATGGCGAAGCTGCTACCGATTGTGGAATGATAGCGGATTCAGAACGCACTTCAATCAAGCGGCTCAGTAATATATCTGGCTGTTGTGCTGTGAGTATTTGCAGGCGTGTTTCCAGAGCTCCCGCCAAAAGGGTGTCATCGGCATCCACCATCAGGATATAGTCACCTTTTGCCATTGCGACGGCTTCATTACGCACCTTCCCGACATTACGCCAGTTGCGTTGCAGGGCAATGATTTGTTGATATCGGGTAGCGTAGTCATCAATGATGTGCTGTGTTTGATCTACAGAAGCATCATTGATAATAATAATTTCTGCCTGATGCTGCCTGTCACCGAGTGAGGCAAAAATGGAATCTAGGGTTGTAGCTAACGTCTCTTCGCCATTATGCACAGCAATTAAGATACTTAGAAAACAGGGGGTATTCATCTCGGTGTATTCGCAACGGGTGAAGAGATCAGGGGAGATAAACGGGATAAAACATCTTCAGGGGTAATATCAGCCATCGAATGCGAGTGTGATGGCTTGAGTACATATTGTTGTGCGCCATAACCACCGATCAACCCCGGATCGGTTGGGCCATAGAGGGTAATATTAGGGCGTGCAAGGGCAGCGGCCAGATGACTCAGACCCGTATCGACAGAGACTATCGCTCGTGCGCCAGCCAGCTGCTGTGCGATTTCTGCCAGTGTCATGGCTGGTAATACCTCGACAAAAGAAAAACCAGCGGCGAGGCGTTTTGCCCGCTCTTCTTCATGAGGTGCCCCCCAGGGCAGCTTGATCTGTAATCCGCTCTCTTTAAGCAGGTCAATCAGTGTGCGCCAGTGTGCTTCGGGCCAGTGTTTAGCGTCGCGAGTCGTGGCATGCAAAAAAACCAGATACTTCCCGGTATCCGCAGGAGGATGAGCAAGGAAGTGTCCGGCAATGGCATAGTCACCGGGGGATGCCGGCAGTGGATAACCCAGACTTTTGGCGAACAGTTCCCGAACCCGCTGAACGGCATGCTGTTGTTTACCCACAGTATGACGCTGCTGATACCACCAGCTGGCTAATGGTTCACGTGCGCTGTGCTTATCCAGCCCATGTTTACGTCCTTTTGCCAGACGAGTCACCAGCGCGGCACTTTTGATTAAGCCTTGAGCATCAATCACCGCATCATATTTTGTCTCCCTCAGACGCTCTCTGAAGTGGCGACGCTCTTCGCGTATAGCGGCAGAAAACCACTGTTTGCGCCAGCGACGCAGCGCAACAGGGATCACCTGTCTGACGGCCGGGTGCCATGCAGGGATCTGGGCAAAGGCTTCTTCAACCACCCAGTCAAACCGAATGGAAGGAAGTGCTTCCATCGCATCAGTGAGGGCGGGCAGAGTATGGAGAACGTCGCCCATCGAAGAGGTTTTCACAATCAGGACACGCATAGATTTTCCTGGTCAGTCGCTAACAATGTGCGTACTTCATCAAACACTTGTTCCGGGGTGATATCAATCAGACTCTGGTGATAGCCTTCATCAGCATCTCCCCGACGTACGCGTTGATAACCGCTTATCAGCCTGATGACACGCGCACGGTGAGATAACGGTGGGGTAAAATCAGGAGAACTGGGGCCATATAGCGCGACCAGGGGGCGATTGAGTGCTGCGGCGATATGCATCAATCCTGAATCATTACTGATGACAGCCTGGCACTGCGAGAGCAGGATGACCGCATCTTCTAGCGAGGTTTCTCCTGCCAGATTGCGACAATGAGATCGCTGAGTTTCGGTCAGATCAACAACGATCAATTCGCCAGTGGCCTGATCATTGGCTGATCCGAACAGAATAACCTGATATCCGGCATCAATTAACTGACGGGCGAGGGCGGCATAGTGGTAATGAGGCCAGCGTTTTGCCGGGCCAAACTCTGCTCCAGGGCAGAAACCAATGATGGGCTGCTCACTGGAAAGCCGGAAGTGTTGCGCTTTTTCGCGTTGTTCACTGTGACTGACTTGCAATTGCGGCCATAGTAACGGTTGCGGGATATCTGCAGCACTGTGTATCTCATGAGCAGGATAAGCCAGCGCAACATAACGCTGCACCATTAACGGGTACGCACTTTTATCCAGGACACGCAGATCGTTGAGCAGGCCATAGCGCATCTCGCCGCGCCAGCCGGTACGTTGTTTTATACCGGCGAAGAAGGGAACCAGCGCAGATTTAAACGAGCCCGGTAGTACGTAGGCCTGATCGTAACCGTTGCTGGCTAACGACTTACCTAACTGACGACGTTCTGAAAGGGCCAGCACACCGTGTCCCAGAGGCATTGGCAGCGCATTGGCGACCTCAGGCATCCGTGCCAGCAGGGGACGGCACCATGAAGGTGCCATTACATCGATGGTTGCTCCCGGTATAAGTTGTTGTAACGTCCGGTAGAGACTTTGGGACATCATCATATCGCCCACCCAGGAGGGGCCGATGACCAGTATTTTCATCACAAAAGCCTTACTGTCCGTTACGATTTAACCAGGCCATGTAGTCAGCAACGCCTTCCGCCACGGTTTTAAAGGGTTTATCGTAACCAGCGGCCCGCAGCTGTGTCTGATCTGCCTGAGTAAAAGCCTGATAGCGTCCTTTGAGTTTTTCCGGGAAAGGAATATATTCAATTTCGCCTTTCTGATGGAAGGCAAGTGCTGCGTCAGCGACGGCCTGAAAAGACTCAGCCCTGCCAGTACCACAGTTAAAGATGCCGGAAACACCCTGTTCCCAGAACCAAAGATTCACCGCTGCCACATCTTCAACGTAAATAAAATCACGTTTAAAGTTATCACTGCCTTCAAACAATTTCGGGTTTTCACCGTTATTGAGTTGAGTATTGAGATGGAAAGCAACACTCGCCATGCTGCCTTTGTGGCTTTCACGTGGTCCATACACATTGAAATAACGGAAACCACAGACCTGTGAAGTGGCATCAGGCAGGATCTGCCGCACATAATGATCGAACAGCATTTTTGAATAGCCATAGACATTCAGGGGCTCTTCGAATTGGCGTTGTTCAATGAAGTTATCACTGCGTCCACCATAGGTTGCCGCAGAGGAGGCGTAAAGAAAAGGGATCTGATGATCGAGGCAATAATGTAACAACTCTTTGGAATATTGATAGTTGTTATCCATGACATATTTACCATCCCACTCGGTAGTGGATGAGCAGGCCCCTTCGTGGAAGACAGCGTCGACATCACCAAATTCTTCATCAGCCAAAATGGCAATTTGGAAATCTTCTTTATCCATGTAATCGGCAATATCTAAGTCGGCAAGGTTGGCAAATTTAGTCCCATCCTTCAAGTTGTCAACTACCAGAATATCCGTGTATCCTTTATCATTCAGTGACTTAATGATGTTACTGCCAATAAAACCTGCACCACCAGTGACGATAATCATGCTGACCTGCCTTAAATATGAGAGTTAAATATCAGGATTTCACGATAAATGAGGCCATCATACCATGTCACCTGCAAGGCGGTAACCGGGATGCCTCATGCCCTTTTACTGTTGGGATTTTTTCTCTTCATCGGTCAGGTAGCGTACTTTACGTGTGTAAACTTGGCCTTTAAAGAACAGCGGTGTTTCTGCGGAGATAAGGTATTTTTGCCATTCAGACAACGGGAACCCGCCGTGTGCACCGACGACCTGGAGAGGGATAACCGCTGAGGTTCCACCAATTTTCTTCGATACTGGCCAGTTCATCCAGTCACCGAGATTGACGGTTGTCAGATCCAGCAAATCTAATAATGCAGCCAGCGGGAGTTGATCGGTTGGTGGTTGAGAGTCATCCATCAGCTCCCAGGTATCCTGAAACAGCGTAAGCCACAATGGGCAGATGCGCTGCCAGGTTTTACGTGTCGCCGCGAGAAATGCGCCATTAACATGGTCAACCAGATAGGGACGGATAGTGTTGCGGTAGTACGCGGGGCGATTTTCTTCCGGCGCGTTCATCAGTTTGCTGATCATCTTCCCCTGGCGAAAGCTGGAGTAAAGATGCCCTTCCTGTAGCGCAATAACCGGCATTTTCAGTAAGTTGAGATCTGAATCAATCATCAGAATCCCTTCGGTTTTTGCCTGTAAGGGGGCCTGCAGTTTGATTAACCGGCTGCGGTAGATCTGCTTGTAACGATAATTTTCTTCACGCGACGGGATGCTGAGTGTCACCACACGGGTTTTATCCGGCAACTCACCGAAACGGCTGACATGCTGATCACTGACAATGACTATCTCTTCCAGATCAGGGGCGTAACGAGCGGCAAACAGCGCACTAAGCAGTGCCTCTTCAATATAATCAGCACCAGTGCAGGGAATGACGACAGATGTGACGGAGGATAATCCCTCAGTGGATTGTGTCTGATAGGGGAGGTTGTGCCTTGCACGAACATGACGGTAGTGGGGATTTAAAAAATTAAACATGCGTGATGTTTCCATGATTCACAGTCTGGAGAATAGTTTCTACGCCGGAAACATAATGTTCGATGGCGTAGTGTTGTCTGACGTTGGCGTTAGCCTGTTCTGTCAGCGACTGACGTTTATGTTGGTCATGATAAAGTAATTGTATCTGCTGATACAGGGTATCGACATCACCGTAATTAAAGAGTAAGCCATTGATATTGTTGGTAATGAGCTCTGCGGTACCCGTGACTTTTGAACCAATAACTGCGCTCTTGAGCAACATTGCTTCAAGTATCACCCGTGGTAGTCCTTCACTTTTTGACGCTAGAATAAAGACATCAAATGTGGCGAGATAGGCGAGAGGGTTGTTACGAAAACCTGTAAAAATAACCCGATCGGCAATTCCCGATTCTGCAGCCTGTTGCCGGAGTGCTGACATTTCGGGACCCTCACCGAGAATAACCAGGCGCCATGCGGCATCTGGATTGGCAGCAGCAAAGCGTGCGATTGCCTGCAGGGTATGATGGTGTGCTTTACGGGTAATTAACGAGCCGATACTGCCAAAAACAAAGGTGTCATCATCGATATCTAATAGCTCATGGCGCATTTGCTGACGGTTGGGCAATGGCTGATTAATATCAATCGCATTATATACCGCAGTACATTTTTCTGCAGTGACACCATGAGAAATCAACGCGTGTTTCACTCCCTCCGAGACAGCAATGATGGCATCAGCGCGGCGGTTAACCCAGTTAACGATGCGGGCATCCAGTACCGGTTCAATACGACAGTGCTGTACTACGCTGACAGGCAGCCCCATAG
Organism: Erwinia sp.; assembly: GCA_964016415.1. NCBI lineage: Bacteria > Pseudomonadati > Pseudomonadota > Gammaproteobacteria > Enterobacterales > Erwiniaceae > Erwinia > Candidatus Erwinia impunctatus. The sequence goes on from OZ024666.1 coordinate 3,365,202, forward strand.
CGGCACGGTATCCCTCTTCATTTGAAGCTGGCTGATTATTCATGTAGAGAATATCAAACTGTTGTTGTTGCAGAAGATGGCGAATGCGCTGCGCATTGAGCTTGATACGCCACAACGTATCGACAAAAACGGTTATCCGCCGTCGTAACGGGCGACTGAAAAAGACCACATCACGTAAACACTCTTTCAGAAAACCGGCCCAGCGTGGTTGACGTCGCTGGGCGAGAAAAATGACAGGGATAGCGATTGAATTCAGTACCTGCTCAATAGTTTCACCTTCCCCCTGGCGATAATTATGGTAAAAGCAACAGCAGATGTCGAAGCGCTGCCGATCAATGCGCCTGAGCAATTCAAGCATACTATTGGTGCCACCGCCCCACTCATTACCGGTATCGAGAAGCAGTATTTTTTTACGTGGTGATTGCATGATCTGGTTTCCATACCTTCTGGTGCCTGTTAGCAACAAAGGGCCACAAGGCTCAGGGATATTAAAGTTATTCAGGAACAGACGCGGCTGTAGTCCAGGTATCACAGTGCAGATAATGGCACAGCTTACTCTGTTTTATTTCCCCGAACATAACAGAAAAAAAGCGAGAGAGGGGAATGTGAGGGACATTAACCGGACAGGTTCCCGGAACGATTTCTCGTGACCCTCGCTGCGGTTGTTCACGGTGCAAGGGTGCTGGTGCTGATATTTCATTCAATAATGCCCGTGGCGAAACGAGAACAACATTGGCAGGTAACTGAGGCAGCAGTTGTTGTAATACTCTTACTGTGGCGGGATGGGGGTGCCCAATGGCGATGGCTGATCCATCGCGTTGTGCCAGTTGTACAGCACGCTGAAACTGCTGACGAATATCCGCCTCGTTCAGTGAGTCATCAAGAAATACGCGACGCTTAAGTATTTTCACCTGAGTCCCTGCGGCTGCACGAACTGACTGACTATTGGCGATTGTCATGCTGTCGAGGAAATAGAGCTGATAGTGACTAAGTGCCTGCATGACTTTTTGCATCGCAGGCAAATTACTGGTCATGGCGCTGCCCATATGATTATTCAAACCTGTGGCATAAGGCACACGCTCTACTGCTTCGCTGATGATTCGCTGGATTTCACTGGCAGGCATATCGGGAAGCAGAGTGTCTTTCTCAAGCGGTTGTTTACTAAGAGGGGCCATTGGCAAATGAATCAACACTTCGTGTCCACTCTGGTGGGCGAGTGTTGCCATTTCACGGGCATGTGGCGCATGGGGGAGAACCGCAACTGAAATGGCAGCAGGCATCTTCAGAATCTGATGCTCCTGAATTGGCCGGTAGCCGACGTCGTCTATCACAATGGCAAGTTTTCCTGCCTGGGTCGATTGCATCAAAAGTATCATCAGACAGAAAAATCGGAACAGATGTAAAAAAGACACGGTTTATCTTCCTAACCAGGGGAGTGGATTAACTGCCTGACCCTGGCGCCGTATTTCAAAGTAAAGTGATGATGTTCCCTGACCGCCACTATTGCCCACCAATGCAACCGATTGTCCGGCACTGACCTGACTTCCGGCGCTGACCAGCGCGCTTTGGTTGTAACCATAAAGGCTCATATCGCCTTTACCATGTTCAATGACTACGACCAGACCATAGCCTTGCAGCCAGTCGGCCATCAGGACTTGTCCACTGGCAATCGCTTTCACTTCACTGCCCTCAGGTGCGCGAATCACGATCCCTTTCCAGCGAATTTCACCCTGCATAACCTCTCCAAAGCGGTGTTCTATAGCGCCTTTTACGGGCCAGATAGCCTGGCCGTTAGGTTGTCCTAGTCCGCCGGCTCTTGACATCAGCGCGCGTTCAGCTTCGGTAGGTTTATACGTTGTACCCTGACGTTGGGCATGGGTTTCACGATCACGAATTTGTTGTGCCTCGCGAGCTTCACGCTCGGCACGGGCGATTGTATCTTGCAGGCGTGCCTGATTTTGTTTCAGCTCGGTAAGTTGTGCCTGATCTTTTTCCAGTGAAGCATTAAGTGTACGTAATGTTTTTTGTCGTGCGGAAGTGGCTTCTTCGAGTTTTTGGCGCTGTCCTTTCTGTTGCGCTAACAGGCGTTGCTGAGTTGATTGTTTAACCAGCAGTTGTTGTTTTTCTGCATTGAGTTGATTGCGTGTCTCGGTTAACTGTGCAATAGCGGTCTGACGGGCCTCATTCAGGTAACCAAAATAGGCCAGGATACGTTCACCACGCTGACTCTCTTCACCACTCAATAGTAGTTCAAGGCCATTATGTTTACCGAGACGAAATGCGGCCTCAAGTTGGTCTGCCAGCAGGGTTTCCTGTTTTTTCTGATGCGTCTGCAGCTGGCTGACTGATTTGGTGAGGTGTTCAATCTCTTTATCTACTGCATTCAGGGTATTCTGAATATCACGCAGTTTGCGGCTTGCCAGGGCTATCGCTTTTTCCTGACTTTTTAGTTTATCGATTAGCTGTTTTTTTTCTTGTTTTTGGCGCTCTACGCTCTGTTCTTTTTCAGCGATATTTTGTTGGATTGCCTGTAGCTCAGAGCGATTATCGTTGGCTGTGTATCCAGTTGATGGCAAGAGTAGTCCTCCAGCACAAAACAGGCTGGCAGACAGAAGATGCCGTACCGGAGGCCACATTATTGTCAGCCAGCACAGCCGCTCACCATGAGCATGCGATACAAAACGATTTTTTTCCCTCATTACCTGATTATTTCACGATGAACAGCCAGTTACCAGTTATCTGAGAGTGCTTTCACTGGGGTATTGAGAGATGAAGAGATTAACATAATATTGCTTTTGCGCTTTTTTTGACCATATTCCAGTGAAAATATCAGTGTCAGTAGTTTCTTGTCTGTACATGCCACGCCTGGCAGGTATACTCAGAAGCCTTTATTTTCGCTTATAACGCTTCCGGGAGTTGTGGTTTCTCATGCAAGAGATTATGCAGTTTGCAGGCAATCATACTATTTTAAGTCTGGCATGGGTTGTCCTGCTGGTTTTGGTGATTATAACAACCTTTAGTCGCTTGTTCTCTAAAGTAAAAACGATAAGCCGGAGTGAGGCTATTCGTCAGATGAACAAAGAAGAAGCCGTAGTGGTTGATATCCGCGGTCAGGACGATTTTCGTAAGGGCCATATTGCGAATGCTATTAATGTCCTGGCAGCCGAGATCAAGAAAGGAAATCACAGCGAGCTGGATAAAGCGAAGAGCAAACCGGTTATCGTGGTGTGTGCAACAGGTACTTCGGCGGTAGAAGCCGCGAAAAAGCTGAGTGCGGCCGGTTTTGAGAAAGTCTCTGTGCTGAAAGAGGGTATCTCCGGCTGGAGCAGTGAAAACTTCCCGTTGGTACGCGGAAAATAATAACCGGAGAGCAGCCGTGGCGAATGTTGAAATATATACCAAAGTAACCTGTCCGTATTGCCATCGCGCAAAAGCGTTGCTGGAACAAAAAGGGGTTACATATCATGAGATTGCTATTGATAACGATAATGCAGAGCGTGAAGTGATGATAAATCGAAGTGGGCGTAAGACCGTGCCACAAATATTTATCAATCAGCAGCATATTGGTGGTTGTGATGACCTGTTTGCGCTTGATGCCCGCCAGGGGCTTGACCCACTGTTAAAATGATAAACATGGCGTGGCAAAGTAATGGATGATTAACCAGAGGACTATGTAAAATGTCAGAACAAAGCAATACTGAAATGATGTTTCAGATTCAGCGTGTGTATACCAAAGATATCTCGTTTGAAGCCCCTAATGCACCACAGATCTTTCAGAAAGAGTGGGAGCCTGACGTCAAACTGGACTTAGATACTGCTTCCAGCCAGTTAGCTGATGACGTTTATGAAGTTGTGTTACGTGTCACTGTAACCGCAACTGTTGCTGAAGAGACTGCTTTCCTGTGCGAAGTACAGCAGGCGGGTATTTTCTCTGTTGCGGGTATTGACGGTACACAAATGGCGCATTGCCTTGGTGCTTACTGCCCTAATATTTTATTTCCTTATGCGCGTGAGTGCATTACCAGCCTGGTTACCCGTGGTACTTTCCCTCAACTGAATCTGGCACCAGTGAATTTTGATGCGTTGTTTATGAACTATTTACAGCAGCAGTCGAATGAAGGCGCCGCTGCTCAGCAGGACGCATAATGCGCCAACCTGACGCAGCCATGAGCGTGATTGGTGCCGGTTCTTACGGCACCGCACTGGCAATTACATTGGCTCGTAACGGTCATCAGGTGATACTGTGGGGGCATGACCCTCAACACCAGGCTAAATTGCAGGCTGATCGTTGCAATGCGGTGTTTCTTCCTGATGTACCTTTCCCCGAATCTCTGCAGATTGAAAGCTGTTTAGCCAGTGCAGTACAAGCCAGCAGAGATTTGCTGATTGTGGTTCCGAGCCATGTATTTGGTGAAGTATTACAACAGATTAAGCCTTATTTACGTCCTGATTCCCGTATTGTATGGGCGACAAAGGGGTTAGAAAAAGAGACTGGCCGTCTGCTTCAGGAAGTGGCAAGGGATATTCTTGGCGATCAGATCCCTCTCGCGGTGGTTTCAGGACCTACTTTTGCTAAAGAGTTGGCTGCCGGGTTACCGACGGCAATTGCCCTTGCAGCAACCGATGCGCAGTTTGCGGAAGATATGCAGAGTCTATTGCATTGCGGTAAGAGCTTTCGGGTTTACAGCAATCTGGATGTCACTGGAGTTCAGCTGGGCGGTGCAGTAAAAAATGTTATCGCTATTGGCGCTGGCATATCGGATGGTATTGGTTTTGGTGCCAATGCAAGGACGGCGTTGATCACACGTGGGCTTGCTGAAATGACCCGGCTGGGCGTGGCGTTGGGAGCAGATCCCACCACTTTTATGGGGATGGCGGGTTTAGGTGATCTGGTCCTGACGTGTACTGATAATCAATCCCGCAATCGTCGTTTTGGCATGCTGCTGGGACAAGGTTTTGATGTAGAGCAGGCTCAGCAGCAGATTAATCAGGTAGTAGAGGGTTTTCGCAATACCAAAGAAGTGAGAGCACTAGCTGCGCGTCATGGCGTGGAGATGCCTATCACTGAGCAAATTTACCAGGTGCTGTATTGTAATAAACAAGCCCATGAGGCGGCACTGGCATTATTAGGACGGACCAAAAAAGATGAAAGTGATACGCGCTAACTGAGCGTAGATCACGGGTGGTGCTGAAACAAATTATTCTGAGGAGTGGCCATGTCCTGCACTGAACCGGAACAGGTATGGGCTTATATCAGGCAAGAAGCACGTGAGCTGGCTGAAAGTGAGCCAATGCTCGCCAGTTTCTATCATGCTACGCTGTTAAAACATGATGATTTGGGTAGTGCGCTTAGCTATATGCTGGCGAATAAGCTGGCTAATCCTATCATGCCTGCGATTGCAATTCGTGAAATCGTGCAGGATGCCTATCAACAGGACCCTTCAATGATACGCTCGGCGGCCTGTGATATCCGCGCGGTGCGGCAACGGGATCCCGCTATTGATAAATATTCCACTCCGTTACTCTATCTGAAAGGTTTTCATGCGCTACAAGCCTATCGTATAGGTCACTGGTTGTGGAACGCAGGACGGCGTGCCCTGGCGGTTTATCTGCAGAATGAAGTCTCAGTCTCTTTTGCGGTGGATATCCATCCGGCTGCTCGTATAGGCCACGGCATTATGCTTGACCATGCCACCGGCATTGTGGTGGGTGAAACCGCCGTGATTGAAAATGACGTTTCCATCTTGCAGTCAGTGACGTTGGGGGGAACCGGAAAGACATGCGGTGATCGCCATCCTAAAATACGTGAAGGCGTGATGATTGGTGCAGGTGCAAAAATACTGGGCAACATTGAAGTAGGCCAGGGCGCTAAAATTGGTGCCGGTTCTGTAGTGTTGCAAGAGGTTCCTCCTCATACCACTGTTGCGGGTGTCCCGGCGCGTATCGTCGGCAGGCCAGACAGCGATAAACCTTCCATGGAGATGGATCAGCATTTCAACGGTATGGTAAATGGCTTTTTGTATGGGGACGGTATTTAGTTCCCTGTCAGTTAGCGAATGTGGGCCCCGACATACCCCAGTTGTCGCCATGCTTCATACACCACCACTGAGACAGCGTTGGAGAGATTCATGCTCCTGCTCTCCGCGCACATCGGGATGCGTATTTTTTGCTCTGCAGGTAAGTTATTCAAAATCTCTTCCGGTAATCCCCTGGTTTCAGGACCAAATAACAGATAATCATTGCCCTGATAGCTAACCGCACTGTGTGCAGGAGTGCCTTTTGTCGTTAAGGCGAACAGGTGTTCAGGTTGTTCTGTGGTGAGGAAATCACAGTAATTTTGATGGCGACGCACAGCTGCAAATTCGTGGTAATCGAGCCCTGCCCGGCGCAGACGTTTATCATCCCATGCAAAACCGAGTGGTTCAATCAGGTGTAAACGGCAGCCTGTATTGGCGCAGAGACGGATGATGTTTCCGGTATTCGGCGGGATTTCAGGTTCAAACAGGACGATATTTAACATAAGCTTTAATTTTCACTGAGCAGGGCTCAGAGCATAGCAAAATATCGCTCCGGTATCAGTCTTTACTGCTGATATAAAGTGGCAGCCAGAGTGTCAGACGTAAACCACCTAACGGACTGTCGCTGGCTTTTACCCAGCCATGATGTTGTTGCAATGCCGTATCGACAATCGCCAGCCCGAGCCCGGTGCCACCAGATTCACGATCCCGCGCCTCATCAGTGCGGTAGAAGGGGCGGAAAATGTGTTCACGATCTTCTTCACTGATGCCAGGCCCGTCATCATCAACATGAATAGTTATGCCACTGTTATCGACTGAAAAACTGACCATTATGTGCGAGTGCGAATAACGCAGGGCATTACGGACGATGTTTTCCAGCGCACTCTCAAGCGCGGCCGGATTACCATATAATGGCCATGGGCCTGGTGGATAGGGTACTTCCAGCGTTTTTCCCATTTGTTCAGCTTCAAAACGGGCATCATCAAGCACACCTGACCAGAGATGATTCGCTTTTATCGCTTCGCTCACTAATGCGTTGTTGTGCTGGGTACGCGACAGTACCAACAGATCATTGATCATACCGTCAAGTCGCTGAGCTTCCATTTCAATACGTTCCAGCTCTTTTGTTTCGCCCTGACGGCGTCGCATCAGTGCTGTTGCTAATTGTAATCGGGTGAGTGGAGTTCTTAGCTCGTGAGAGATATCAGAAAGCAGCCGCTGTTGCGCGGTCATCATTTTTTCCAGCGCACTGACCATCTGGTTAAAGCTGGCTCCGGCAGCAATGAACTCTTGCGTACCTTTTTCCAGTTCAGGATGTTGACGTAAGTTACCTGCGGCGACTTCATCGGCGGCATATTTTAATTTCCTTGCCGGTTTCGCCAGACTCCATGCCAACCATAACAGCAGGGGGGAGCTGATTAACATGGTCACGATTAATAATAAAAACGGCCTGTCAAACAGCAGGTTGATAAAATCGAATTGAGAATTATTCGCCGGACGAATCAAATACAGCTGATAGCTGTCATCACTGTCACGTACAGCAAAAGGCCCCAGCAATTCGAGGCGCCCGTATTTCTTCTTTTGTGGTTCTTCTGCGTTATCAGCGAGGCCGATAAAATTGCGAATCACCTGCATTTCACTATGTTGGGCGCCAATAACCCGCCCTTCGCTGGTCACCAGTAATAAACGCTGGCCGGGCGGTGCCCACTTATCAATTGCCCGCAACAAACGCCGCCACCACATCAGGTCATTCGGCGGGTCCTGACTTAATTCAGCTTCGATATGCTGTTCAAGCATAGTCCCTTGCCGTTGCTCACTGTCGAGCAACGGCGTTATCTGGCGCGTATCCAGTTTTGGCAGCATCAGTACCAGCAGTAGCACCAATGCCAGCGTCAGCCAGAAAATGGCAAAGATACGCGTGGTCAGACTGGATATCATGTTGCAGAGACCATCAGGTAACCGCGTCCTCGCAATGTTTTAAACCACGGATGACCATCCAGCCGATCCGGTAATTTACGCCGGAGGTTTGAAATGTGCATATCAATGGCTCTGTCAAAGGGGGTAAGGCGTTTACCTAACACATCCTGACTCAATTGCTCACGTGAAACTACCTGACCAAGATGTTGCGCCAGTAAGTAGAGCAGCGTGAACTCCGTACCGGTCAGCTCCAGTACCTGACTGGCAAAAGTGGCCTCCTGCCTGCCAGGATTGAGGCGTAACTGGTCAACTTCCAGGGTGGGTGAATTGCCATCCTGCTGTTGCTGTTGTTCGCTCCAGTTGGAACGGCGTAAAATTGCCCTGATACGGGCAACCAGTTCACGGTCATTAAAGGGTTTCGGCAGATAATCATCTGCACCCAGCTCTAAACCGAGCACACGGTCAAGTTCACTGCCCCGGGCGGTTAGCATAATAACCGGTGTCTGGTACTGCTGGCGCAACTCTTTCAGGGTATCGATACCGTTCTTTTTCGGCATCATAACGTCAAGAAGAAGTAAATCAATACTGTCATCGAGCTGGGCCAGCGCCTGTTCACCATCGGCTGCAAGGATCACTTCAAATCCTTCCATTTCTAACAGTTCTTTCAATAGCGAAGTCAATTCGCGATCGTCATCAACCAACAGAATTTTGTTCATTTTGTGTTGCCCTCCACAGGCAAAATACCTTGAAAGAATGTTGTCAATCCATGACTTTACGTAGTTTTACAACGTCTGACGCTAGTTTGCAGCTGGAACCCTACACTGCATGGCATCGAATAACGTTAATGAAACAGTGGAGGCAAGCAGTGCGTAAGATTATCACCGTTGCGGTTCTCCCGGCACTGGTATTCATTGTCTCAGTCGTTCATTCAACTGCCTCTATTGCTACTGATATGATAGCGCGTGATAGTACAATGCTACAGAGTATGGCGCATATTCCTCAGTTACACATGTTTGATGGTATCACGCTCACCGAATTGCAACGGCAGCAATTGCGTGATTTGATGCAGCAGACCCGAAGAGTCGCACCTGCGATCAATGTTGAGGACGCTGAAAAACTGCATATGTTGATTATCGCCGACAACTTCGATAAAGCGGCTTACCGTAAAATACTCGATCGTATTGCAGCGACTGAGTTAAATCAGCAAGTTGAGATGGCTCATGTCCGTAATCAAATGTATCAACTATTAACCCCGGCACAGCAGCAGCTACTGAACAATAATCATCAGCGTCGTATGGATACATTACGTGCTATCCAACAAAAACAGAGTTCGCCATTCCTTTCAGAAAGACGCCAGCTTGTCACAGAAGCTGGAGCTCATGAGTGATATTCCTTGCCATAGACGCCTTATTGTCTTACCGCCTTTGTGGCGGTTTTTTTTTGCGTGGTTGAGTTATCCCTGCTCTGCCTTTGCCGATAATTAACGTGTAGCCTGATATGATGAGTATGTTGATAAACGAATCGGGTGCGTTGATGGCAGGATAACTCGCCATGCTCACTCTGTTGACTCGTCGTCTGTCTGAAGGGTTTTCTGTATGAACATTAGTTATGCCAAGTGGGTTACCCGTGCGGCCTTCAGCGCAACCATGCTGGCCGTCATACTGCTGGTGGTTAAAATTTTTGCCTGGTGGTATACCGGGTCAGTGAGCCTGCTGGCAGCACTGGTCGATTCATTGGTCGATATGGCGGCCTCACTAACAAATTTGCTGGTTGTTCGCTATGCACTGCGCCCGGCTGATGCCGGGCACACTTTTGGTCATGGTAAAGCAGAGTCTCTGGCCGCACTGGCACAGAGTATGTTTATTTCAGGCTCTGCTTTATTTTTGTTTCTTACCGGAATACAACATCTGGCATCACCAGAGGCGATGAGAGCGCCACTGGTTGGTATGGTCGTGACACTGCTCGCGCTCTTCTCCACACTGGTTCTGGTCACTTTTCAGCGTTGGGTAGTAAAAAAGACAAAAAGTCAGGCAATTCGTGCAGATATGCTGCATTATCAGTCAGATGTAGTGATGAATAGCGCGATTCTGCTGGCACTCGGATTGAGCTGGTATGGTATTCAGCGTGCTGATGCGTTGTTTGCGTTAGGCATTGGCGTATGGATACTCTACAGTGCCTTACGCATGGGATATGATGCTGTTCAGTCGCTGCTGGATAGAGCGTTACCCGCACATGAACAACAGGCTATTATTGATACAATAGTTGGGTGGCCTGGCGTACAGGGTGTACATGATATACGGACGCGTCAGTCAGGCCCGATCAGATTTATTCAGCTTCATCTTGAATTAGAAGATGAACTGCCCCTCTGGCGGGCACATCGCATTGCGGATGACGTCGAAAAAGCTTTACTGGCACAATTTCCTTTATCTGAGGTGATCATTCACCAGGATCCCTGCTCTGTTGTGCATAAGGGAAAGACAGTTTAGTTGATTAATAGTCATTAAAATCATGGCATTAGTTTTCATGGCATGATAAATATTCTCTAAAGTACTATTTTGCCAGGAGTTGAGTGACCTGCATCAATTTCGTCATCAGGGTTTGATATAGTATTGTCACTCAAAATCGGTGCGATCGGCCAACGGTGTCGACCCACTCTGGCGTGCAGAATTCACTGTTTGCGTTAACAAGTTCAGAGGTTGTTATGATAAAAAAAATTGGTGTACTGACCAGTGGTGGTGACGCGCCCGGTATGAACGCGGCCATCAGAGGCGTTGTCCGTTCTGCACTGAGTGAAGGGCTTGAGGTTTTTGGTGTTTATGATGGCTATCTGGGGTTGTATGAAGATCGGATGGTTAATCTGGATCGCTATAGTGTCTCAGATATGATTAACCGAGGTGGAACATTTTTAGGTTCTGCGCGTTTTCCTGAGTTCCGTGAAGAGTCCGTTCGTGCTGTTGCCATCGAAAATATGAAGCGTCGTGGTCTGGATGCATTGGTGGTGATTGGTGGTGATGGCTCTTACATGGGAGCAAAACGGTTAACAGAAATGGGTTTCCCTTGTATCGGTTTACCGGGCACTATCGATAATGATGTAGCAGGTACGGATTACACAATAGGCTATTTCACGGCATTAGAAACCGTGGTGGAAGCGATTGATCGCCTGCGGGATACTTCTTCCTCACACCAGCGTATTTCCATTGTGGAAGTGATGGGGCGTTATTGCGGTGATTTAACACTGGCTGCCGCAATTGCCGGAGGGTGTGAGTTCATCGTTTTGCCGGAAATTCCTTACACACGCGATGAGTTGGTCGGGGAGATTAAAGCCGGTATTGCCAAAGGCAAAAAGCATGCAATTGTGGCTATTACTGAACACATTTGCGACATCAATGAGCTGGCAAAATACATTGAAGTCCAGACGGGGCGTGAAACGCGTGCCACGGTGCTGGGACACATACAGCGTGGTGGTGCACCTGTCGCCTATGACCGAATTCTTGCCTCGCGCATGGGAGCTTACTCTATTGAACTGTTACTGCAGGGATATGGCGGGCGTTGTGTAGGTATTCAGAATGATAAAATGGTTCATCACGATATTATCGATGCGATTGAAAATATGAAGCGGCCTTTCAAAGAAGACTGGCTGGAAACGGCGAAAAAACTTTATTGATCGACATTCATCTCTGCTGTAAAAAAAGACGCAGCAAAACTGCGTCTTTTTTATTCCTATAAGTTATTACTCTTCTTTTTTAATTCTTTAATTATCTGAAAAATTTATGCGAGTCTCACGGGTAGTCTATATCTATCGGAGAGTACGCAATGAAAAAATGGTCTGCGGGTCTGGCACTGTTACTGTTATCTGCCGGCGGTTTTGCGAAAGAGATAACCTTATTGAATGTCTCTTATGACCCGACACGCGAGCTTTATGAGCAATACAATGCTGCATTCAGTGCTCATTATAAACAACAAACTGGCGATGATGTTGTGATTCGTCAGTCACATGGTGGGTCAGCAAAACAGGCTACATCGGTGATTAATGGTATTCGTGCGGATGTTGTCACATTGGCACTGGCTCCTGATATTGATGCAATAGCAGACAGGGGACGCATTGATAAGCAGTGGATTAAGCGTCTTCCTGATAACTCTGCACCTTACACTTCAACCATTGTTTTTCTGATGCGCAAAGGAAATCCAAAACAGATTCATGACTGGTCTGATTTAATTAAACCCGGTGTTGCTGTTGTGACGCCTAATCCGAAAACCTCTGGTGGGGCACGCTGGAACTATCTGGCTGCATGGGGCTGGGCACTGGATAACTATAAAGGGGACAAAGCCCAGGCACAAAACTACATTCGTGCTTTATTTAACAATGTGGCGGTGCAGGACTCTGGTGCTCGCGGGGCAACAACCACGTTCGTTGAACGCGGGATTGGTGATGTGCTGATTGCCTGGGAAAATGAGGCCTATCTTGCAGTCAATAAGTTGGGTAAGGATCAGTTTGAAATTATCACTCCCAGCGAATCTATCCTGGCAGAGCCTACTGTCGCCGTAGTAGATAAAGTGGTGGAAGAGCAGGGGACGAGGAAAGTCGCTGAAGCTTATTTGAATTATCTTTATTCACCACAGGGACAGGATATTGTTGCGCAAAACTACTATCGTCCCCGTGATGCAGCGGTAGCGAAAAAATACGCTAATCAGTTTGCTAAAGTAAAACTGTTCACCATTGACGATGTGAAGTTTGGTGGATGGGCGGCAGCGCAGCAGACACATTTTGCTGAGGGCGGCACCTATGATCAGGCGATGAAACGCTAGTGAGACTGAGAGGATTCACCAGCTTTTCAGGCTGGTGAATCGCATGAGTTATGTTGGTCAGCCGAGGGGTTTCTCTTCCTCTGAGTGGTCATCTTTATAGCAAGCTGTGGCAATCCATGCGGCACAAAACAGTGTCAAACGGGCAAAGAAATAGAAGAATGCCATCAATCCGAGCACGGAGCCAAACGCCGCGCCTGAGGGGGAAGAAGCGAGCATAGGTAATGTATTAGTCATAATTGCTTTGATGATTTCAAAACCGATAGCCGCGAGTAGTGCTCCGCGCAATAAGGCTTTTTTGCGTGGTCGATGACGTGGCAGGCTCCAGAAGATCCATAAAAAGAGCAGGTAGTTGGCAAAAATAGAGATCGACATTGCGATTAATGTCATCGCCGGGCGTAACCATTCGATCCCCTCAAGTCCGAGCATGCGCACAATGGTGGCCTGTGCGGCACCAGCAATCGAGGTCAGCGAGAGTGTGATGATTAATGCCAGAACTAACCCTGACAGTGAGAAAAAATCACGTAAATAACGCCAGTAAAACTTTTCATCATCCTGCTCTTTTCTCTCCCATACATCACGTGATTGCGCACGAACAGCTTCACGCAAGTTCCCCATCCAGCTGATTCCCGAATAGAGGGCAATCAACAACCCCGTGATCCCGACCGTAGTACGCTGCTGTACTGCAGTATTGACGGTGTTTTTCAGTGTGGCGGCTAAAGTAGGGTCATTAATGCTACTGACGATTTTATCGATTAATTCTGTCAGCAGATCCTGGTTAGAAGCCAGGACAAAACCAACAGCAGCGAATGAAACCATCAAAATCGGGATCAGCGAAAGAAAGGAGAAATAGGTAATAGCAGCCCCAAACTGGCTTCCTAACCGATCATTAAAACGTTCGACAGCGCGAATGAAATGGGCAACGGTGGGAATGGCCCTGAACCAGGTAACGAAACGAGAAACCCTGGTGAGTGATTTATCTACAGTTGCATTACCGGTTTTTAATCCATCCGGGATAAAAGATTTTTTTTCCTGCTGGTGTTGTTTATCCGTCATAGCGTTGTTTGCTTATCTTCATTTCGTGGATGAGGAAGGTTCTTCAGCCATACCCGGTGCAATGCCACTTAACTCACAGGCCAGTGCACCAGTACGCTCGATAGCATAAGTGTAGCGTGGATCGAGAGGATAGCAGCACGAGAGCCGTAGTGAGTTTTTGCAGCGATCACTTAAGGTATACAGAGAGCCGGGCATCAGACAAATTTTTTCAGCCAGTAAGCGGTGAAAAAGAAGAGTGCTATCTACCTGCCCCGGAAGCTCTATCCAGAACAAAAATCCACCATCCGGACGTGTGGCCTGAGTCCCGCGAGGGAAAAATCTGGCAATCATACCGCGCGTCTCTTCCAGTTGTCTGGCGTAACGACGTCGCAGTGTGCGCAGATGGTGGTCATAACCGCCTGATGCCAGGAAATGAGCCAGGGTTTCAGAAAGTAAATTTGATTCAGTGAGAGAAGAGACAGATTTTAATTGTGCAACACTTTTGCTGAAACGTCCCGCAGCGATCCAGCCCAGATGGAAATCTGGTGCAACTGTTTTGGTGAAACTTGCTGCAATATAAGACCCATCCCTCCTGATCAAAGGCTTTGACCGCCGGAGAGAGCGGCCAGCAGAATTGTAATTCTCCATACAATCCATCTTCGATTGATGGAACCTGATAGTGAGTGACCATTGCAGCCAGCCGTTTTTTCTCAGCGAGCGGCATACTACAGCCGAGTGGATTTTGTACGGTCGGCATTGTAATGATGGCTTGCAGTCGTCGTTCACGCAACAGCAGCTCAAGCGCATCAAGCGCCAGTCCATTTTGTGGGTCGGTCGGGATTTCAACAATTTTCAGGCCAAGGGTGGCCATCAGAGGGAAGAGGTAAAAATAAGTCGGTGTTTCAACGCCAACGCAGTCGCCGGGAGTGGTGACGGTTCGCAGAGCAAGTTGTATGGCCTCCATGCAGCCATGTGTCAGGGTGACATCATCCGCCGTTAACTGAAGTCCAAGATCAAGTGCGCGCCGGGCAATTTCGCGGCGTAAACGGGGGCTGCCTGGTGGAAGCGCATACCGTCCAAGCAGTTCGGACTCACGGCGTAATAGCGATGCGATGATGCGCTGTAAACGTGCTGTCGGAAAAAAATCGCTGTGCTGCGGACAGGCAAGAGAAATATTAATGTAATCAGGATGTGTTTGTGCAGCAAAGACAGTTTCAATCAAATCGAGTTTTTCATTGCTGGGGGTCCCTGCTGTCGTGGGATATTGTCGTGGCGATTGTAAGGCTGGTAGTCTGCCGCGCACGTAGTAACCCGATTATGGACGGGCCTAGATAAGTCCCTGATCTTCCAGCAGGCGGTAGGCGCTCAATACGGTATTAATACTCACCTGATAGTGACCTGCACAGCGTCGGACAGCCGGAAGCTGGCTGCCCGGCTGGAATGTACCTTGATGAATCAACTCGGTCAGCGTTTCAGCTAATTGCGAATAACGTGTCTCTTTAGGGGCCGGCATGGATACAATCATCTCCACAATCAATGCATACAGTGATAAAAAAACTCAATTGTAACCATAACAATGTGTCATTTCTGCATCTGTAACTATATGTCGGGTGATCCTATCATGGCTGTCTGATTGGTTCACACAGGTATCAGTGATGATTGACCCCTCTTTTTTCAGTTACGTTGCAGTGATGTCGATAACCCCGGGTCCTAATAACCTTCTGCTGGCGACATCCGGTGTACATTTTGGTTTACGTCGTACGCTACCGATGATGCTGGGTATTGTCACAGGATGAGGGGTACAGATCATCTTTGCCGGCTTATTACTCGATTTGCTATTAACATGGATGAGTGTTGTCAGAACGCCATTAATATTGCTGGGGTGCAGTTATCTGATCTGGTTATCGTGGAAAATATTATCTTCATCAGCCCCACAAATGCAGGAGAAAAAACGGCCGATGACGATTCTGGGGGCGATTGCCTTTCAGGCGGTGAACCCAAAAGCCTGGTTAATGGCGGTGAATGTTGTTGCTGTTTATGCCAGTAGCAGCTCTATTTTTGCTCTGTTTATTGCTTTTATGTTGCTTAATTTACCTTGTATCTTGCTCTGGGCAGTGTTGGGCGATCGTTTGGGATACTTTTTACAACAACCCGCAAAATTGCGCTTATTTAACGCCTTGATGGCGAGTTCGCTATGTATCACGGCGATCTGGATGTTGTCAGAAATAAAATGAATATATTGCAGGCAGAGTATTCGCCGGATAGCCCAAACCGGGAGGCTATCCGGAGATGGATTCAGGCAATGGTAAAAGCAGGGTTACTTCTGAACCAGTTGTAAAATGCGCGCAGTCTCGTCAAAGTTTACCTCTTCGCGGGTAGTTTTTGGCTGGTAAGCAGGAACCATTTTTTCCAGCCGCTCCTGCCAGGTCCCGGAAGTGAAACGTTCGGGAAAAACACGTTTCAACAGGTCAAGCATAATCAAAGCGGAGGTAGAGGCTCCCGGAGAAGCGCCCAGCAAGGCGGAAACAGAGCCATCGGCAGAGGTGACCACTTCTGTACCTAATTTTAGTACGACATCACCATTGGCTTCTTTTTTGATGATCTGTACGCGTTGTCCAGCCTGAAGACGACGCCAGTCTGCTTTGCGTGCATCAGGGAAATAGTCAGTGAGTGCCTGATGACGCGCTTCATCAGTGAGCAGAACCTGACTGACGAGATATTTTATCAGATCAAAATGAGTACACCCGACTTTCATCATAGGCAGAAGATTCCATGGCGTGATGGAACCAAACAAATCCCATAAAGACCCCTGTTTAAGATAGCGTGTTGAAAAGGTGGCAAAAGGACCAAACAGTAAAACTTGTTTACCATCCAGTACACGCGTATCCAGATGAGGAACTGACATTGGTGGTGCACCTACTGAGGCTTTTCCGTACACTTTGGCGAGATGCTGTTTGACGATATCAGGATTTTCAGTCACCAGAAATTCACCACCAACGGGAAAACCTGCGTATTGTTTAGCTTCCGGTATTCCTGTTGCCTGTAACAGCGTCAGAGCCGCCCCTCCTGCGCCGATGAAAAGATATTTTGCTTTCATCTGCGTCTCTTTTTTATTGTGGGCATCGGAGAGCGTAATCAGCCAGTTGCCATCATGATGGCGCTTCAGTTCACGCACTTGCTGGTGGGTTTCCAGATGAAAATTGTCACTCTTTTGCAAAGCGGCGACCATCTGGCGGGTGATTTCACCAAAATTAACGTCAGTACCGTTGTCAATACGTGTTGCTGCAACCGGCTCTTTGCTTTTCCTGCCCGCCATCAGTAAAGGGGCCCATTCGGCTATTTTTTCGGGTTCATCAGTGAACATCATGGAAGAAAAAGCGGGGTGTTGCTGCAATGCCGCATGGCGTTTTTTGAGGAAGTTAACGTTCTCTGCTCCCCAGACAAAGCTCATGTGGGGCACGCGGTTAATGAACGTTGAAGGGGTATGCAATATATTCTGTTCTACCAGATAAGACCAAAACTGCCGGGACAACTGAAAGGCATGGTTAATTTCTATTGCCTTACTGATATCAATCGAGCCGTCGGTTTTTTCGGGCGTATAATTCATTTCCGCCAGTGCTGCATGCCCGGTTCCTGCATTGTTCCAGCCGTTTGAACTCTCCTGTGCCACCTCGTCAAGGCGCTCAGCCATACAAATTTTCCACGTGGGTTCCAACTGCTGAAGATAGGTACCCAGCGTTGCACTCATCATGCCACCACCAATTAACAAGACATCAACTTCAGCAGGAGAATCAGTAGGTTTTTGAGTGTGATTCGCAGCATGGTCTGTTGCGGTATCTGATGTAGGGTTGGGCATGAGGAAACTCCCTGTGGTAAATGAGCATCATTAGGGTGCCAGTGATAGCACGACACGGTTGGTCAAACGGAGGAGTTGCTAAACAATGGACACTTGTGAAGCAGGATGGTAACGCTATTTTCGCCGCATAACTTACCGAAATATATCACTGTTACGTATAAATTAAAGCGGTGTTTGTGCGAAAAATACTGTGCCAGGCAGAAAGGATGAAATGGGTAATAAAAAACAGTAATAACGCTGAGTACCCTGCTCCGTTACCTCAAGAGCAGGGTGTAACCCATCAGACGTTTTTAGCGGCTGCTGCGGCTTTAACGATAACAGCGAAGGCATCTGCTTTTAGAGAAGCGCCACCCACTAATGCGCCGTCAATATCCGGCTGTGCGAACAGTTCTGCCGCATTTTTGTCATTCACGGAACCACCGTATTGAATGATGACCTGGGCACCGACCGCAGCATCTTTTTTCGCGATGTGGTCACGAATAAATTTGTGTACCGCTTGTGCCTGCGCTGGGGTGGCTGATTTACCGGTGCCAATTGCCCAGACAGGTTCGTAGGCGATAACCGCACCATTGAATGCTTCAGCTCCCTGAGAGTTGAGGACAGCATCAATTTGACGGGCACAGACTTCTTCTGTTTTACCCGCTTCATTTTCAGCTTCAGTTTCACCGATGCACAGCACAGGGATCAGGCCTGCGGCTTTCAGCACAGCGAATTTTTTTGCCACCAGCTCATCGCTTTCAAGGTGGTATGTACGGCGTTCGGAGTGACCAATGATGATGTAACGCGCACCAATATCTTTAAGCATATCGGCAGAGACTTCACCGGTGAAAGCACCAGAGAGGTTAACGTCGACATTTTGTGCACCCAGAGCGATATGGCTACCAGAAAGTGCATGATGCGCCTGATCGAGATACATGACAGGCGGAGCAATGGCAACATCACAACCCGCAACAGTGCTTAGTTCACTGCGCAGACCAGCAATCAACTCGTTGACCAGGTGTTTATTTCCGTTCAGTTTCCAGTTACCCATGACTAAGGGATGTCGCATGTTATCCTCCACACTTAGTGTGTTACTGTTAAATGGCTCTGCCAGAGCAGAATTGACTGTCTGACAGTATAATGATCAACTCCGCGAAAGGCTTTGCTTTTTATCATTTTTACTCTGCATCAATTAGATGGCAGAGTAAGTTTGATAGGTTCGATAGCAAACGTCCTTCCTTTTTCTCCACGATCGACCAACGTATAGCGAATGGTGCCTTCATTTTGCGTGAAATAGCGTGACCCTTTGCTTTTTTTCAATAAATCATCAATTCGCCCAGGCGCAGAAGTCACGTTCAGCCCGGGTTCGAAGTACTCTGCCAGAGCCTGCATATACTGAATGGCTTTATTGATCGCTACAGTCTCCTCTGGCCCGGCAACGGGCAACCAGGTCAATTGTATTGTTTTGATTTTTCCTGTTCCGGCTTCTAAAGCGACAGAGCTGTAGATATTGTCACTGATTTTGCTGGCGGCCCGCACCAGATGACTTTTTTCATGGCTGTTTTCTATTGCGCGATACTCAGGAATCGATAACCCCGGGTTAAGCGTATTATATTTTTCCCGAAACTGACTGACAGTCATGTCAAAAGCAGGTGCACCCGGTTGCAGATATGGCGCAATCGGTGTTGAAGATGATGGCGTGGGTAACGGTTGCGGACCTTCGGCACGGGCGTTAGTCAGAAAGGCTGTAAAAAAGAGTATTGCGATTGTTGTACTTTTCATCTTAGGGGAAGCTCCCTGAGGTAAACAGCAAAAAAATTGGTATGTGTCAGAAACAGTTGCTGTTCAGCATCCGTAGAATATCTGATGTCAGCGTATCAGATTTCCTGCTATTAATGACTATTTAGCAGCCGGTTTTACTGTTTTCTACAGTTCATATCTTTTATTCGTCCTTTGCTAAAACTGAAAAAGCTTGCCTGCGAAGGAGGGCGTTTCTCCTCTGACAGGGATGGTTATCAACCTTTTGCTCGTTCACTCCACGCCGACCCGTTTGCTAAATAATATCGAATCCAGTGTGTTTTCCTCGTCTGGTTTCTGAACGGTCAGGAAGAACCACCGTAAAGTCAGGGGAAATCGCCTTCAGATCGCTGGTAGTTATCGTTACCCAGCCATCATCACCAATAATTTTCTGCCGTGATGTGTCCGGGCTTACGTTTAAAATGTTTGCGCATATTACGTGTCTCACGTAACAGTTGTTGTGTTTCCCGTACCATTTGGGGATTGCCGCATAACATGATGTGGCTCTCCTCACTGGTCATGGACAATCCGACGGCACGCTCCAGCTCGCCCTGGTCAATCAGCGCAGGTATTCTGCCCTGCAGTGCACCTTCACAGTGCTCCCGGCTGACAACCGTCTGCAGGCGTAATTTGCCCTGATAGCGTTGTTCAAGTTTTTCCATCAATGGCAGATAGCTGAGGTCGGCGGCGTAACGTGCGGCATGAACCAGAACGATTTGTTCAAAACGTTCCAGTCCGCGACCTTCTTGCAGAATAGAGAGATAGGGGCCAATAGCGGTTCCGGTCGAAAGCATCCACAGTGTCTTGCAGTCAGGGACTTCATCAATAATGAAGAAACCGGCAGCTTCTTTACTGATCGAAATCTTATCTCCAGGTTGCAGCCGGTGCAGTGCCGGACTCAGTTTACCTTCCGGGACATTCACCAGATAGAAACTCAGTGCTTCATCACTCGGTGCATTAACATAAGAGTAGGCACGTTGTATGCGTTCACCCTCAATGATCATTGCCAGTTTGGCGAACTGCCCTGCAACAAAGGGGGTGATTGGGGCGGAGACCGTCAGAGTAAACAGATTTTCTGTCCAGTGCGTGAGTGCAGTCACTTCGGCATCGATCCACTCAGTCATCAAAAACTCCTGGTAAGTATTGGCGTATGTTTCTGATAGTGTCGATATTACCTGGGTAATTTTCCAGTGTCTGAGAGGCAGAAAGCTCATATAGACAAACTGCCTCTGCCGATACCCGCGAAAAACCATTTAAAAATATAGGGGTGCAGCTGCGGGTCTTTATAGTCTAGCTGGTGCAGACTCTGGATACGGCGCACCGTACGTGAACGCCCACGGACCAGTAGCGTTTCACTGGTGGCAATATTACCTTTTCGTGTAACACCTTTGAGAAGGTCGCCGCTGGTAATACCGGTTGCCGAAAAAACGATATTATCACTTTTTACCATCTCATTAAGTGGCAGTACGTGACTGGCGCGAATCCCCATAGCCTGACAGCGCGCGACCTCTTCTGCACCGATTTTCCTGTTCTCTTCGTTATCTCCTTTCACATGATGACGTGGAAGCAGGCGGCCTTGCATATCACCGCCAAGTGCACGAATAACCGCCGCTGATACCACTCCTTCAGGGGCGCCACCAATACTGTATAAAACATCCACTTCACTGTCGGGCAGGCAGGTGAGTATTGAGGCGGCGACATCACCGTCTGGTATGGTAAACAGACGAACACCGAGTTTTTGTAATTCGCTGATAACCGTGTCATGCCGGGGTTTGGCCAGCAATGTTACGGTGAGTTGTGAAAGGGGGTTTTGCAAGCTTTCAGCAATCATACGCAGGTTTTCTTCCAGCGGTCGCTGTAGATCAATGACACCTTTAGCCTGAGGCCCTACAATCAGTTTTCCCATATACATATCAGGGGCCTTGAGAAATGTCCCCCGATCACCGACTGCCATTACTGAAAGCGCATTAGCCTGTCCCATGGCCGTCATTCGTGTGCCTTCGATGGGGTCAACGGCAATATCCACTGCATCACCACTACCGGTACCGACTTTTTCACCGATGTATAGCATGGGAGCTTCATCAATCTCTCCCTCACCAATAACAATCTCGCCTTCAATGGAGAGGGTATTTAGCATAATTCGCATGGCATTGACCGCGGCGGCATCAGCGGCATTTTTGTCTCCCCGGCCTAACCATGGATAGGCGGCAAGTGCGGCTGCTTCGGTAACGCGGGAAAATTCAGTGGCAAGCTCTCTTTTCATCTTTTTCTCAGCACATGAGGATAGGAAAAGTTTATTATACCGACGAAGCCGTCTGACAGCCCGATTGGTTTTATCTGAATTGTCAGATAAACACATTTTTTTATCTTCCTTTCCGGATAAAGTGTTACAGAGTGCACTTTGTTGAATTTCGTCGCTGGACTTGCTCTGCCTGGCTACTTACAATCATAATATCTTTGTTATCCGCAGGGTTAGCTCACCAGTAAGGGTTGCCTGCGGTATCCTGTTATCAACGCCCTGCGTTCAGAGAGGTTACGGCATGTCATTTGAAGTTTTTGAAAAACTGGAAGCAAAAGTACAGCAGGCGGTTGACACTATTACCCTGTTGCAAATGGAAATTGAAGAACTGAAAGAACATAACGAAGGGCTGAGTAAACAGGTGGAGCAGGCAGCGGTAAATGCGGAAGCTGTCACACGTGAAAATCAGCATCTTAAAGAAGAGCAGCAGGTGTGGCAGGAACGTCTGCGAGCACTGCTGGGAAAAATGGAAGAAGTGTGATTACTGCATTGCAGATAGGTTGTATCTGAAGTCTTTGCAAGAGATTTGGGGTGCCTCTTCCGGCACCCTGACGTTACTCAATATCTAAAGGATCTTCAGAAAGAATAATACCTGTATTGTCAGCGTAGAGGTGATCGCCAGAAAAGAAGGTGACGCCACCAAAGTTAACTCTTATATCGCTTTCACCAATACCTTCACCTGTGGCACCCGCAGGTATCGCTGCGATTGCCTGAATGCCAATATCCAGTTCGTCCAGCTCATCAACCTGACGTACCGATCCGTAAACCACAATACCTTCCCATTCGTTCTCTAGCGCGAGCTTTGCCAGAGAAGCGTCGATCAGCGCGCGCCGCGCCGAACCTCCACCATCAACAACCAGTACGCGGCCCCGGCCATTCACTTCCAGCAAATCGTATAATAATCCATTATCTTCAAAACATTTCACTGTTGTGATTTGACCACCAAACGACGTACGCCCACCGAAGTTGGAAAAAAGCGGTTCAACGACGTTCACATCTTCTTGATAGATATCGCACAGTTCAGAAGTATCGTATTTCATAGAGTTATCGTCTGGTTGCCACGGGGAAGTGCATTATATCGCTTTATATGAGCTGTTGGCAAAATCATCAGTAGTAAAAATTGCGGCATATCAAGCTGCACGTCATTAAGTCAGACAGAAAACGGGCCTGATGACAAACAGGAAGAATGCCAGACTCTGTACTATCTGACAGAGTCTGGTTAAGTGATCAAATTATCAGAGAATAAAACGACTCAGATCTTCATCTGCCACCAGCTCATCAAGATGCTGACTGACATACTCGGCGTCAATAGTGAATGATTCACCGTGGCGATCACTGGCATCGAAAGAGATCTCTTCCATCAGTCTTTCCAGGACGGTATGCAGACGGCGGGCACCAATGTTTTCTGTAGTTTCATTTACCTGCCAGGCAGCGGAAGCGATACGGCGAATACCATCTTCAGTGAAAGTGACATTCACTCCTTCGGTTTCCATCAATGCTTTATATTGCACGGTAACCGAAGCACTTGGCTCAGTGAGAATACGTTCAAAATCTTCCGTGGTCAGAGCCTGCAATTCCACCCGAATAGGCAAACGTCCCTGCAGTTCAGGAATCAGGTCGGAAGGGCTGGCTACCTGGAAAGCGCCTGAGGCAATAAACAGTATATGATCGGTTTTGACCATACCATGTTTGGTTGAAACAGTGCATCCCTCAACCAAAGGCAGTAAGTCACGTTGTACGCCTTCACGTGATACATCCGGCCCCGAACTCTCACCCCGACGGCAGACTTTATCGATTTCATCTATGAACACGATACCGTGTTGTTCTACGGCATCGATTGCCTCTTGTTTGAGCTCCTCGGGATTGACCAGTTTGGCCGCTTCTTCTTCTACCAGTAACTTCATGGCTTCTTTGATTTTCAGTTTACGAGGCTTCTGTTTTTGACTGCCCATATTCTGAAACATCGATTGCAACTGACTGGTCATTTCTTCCATACCTGGCGGTGCCATGATCTCGACCCCTACAGGAGCAGCAGCGAGATCAATTTCAATCTCTTTATCATTCAGATCGCCTTCGCGCAATTTTTTGCGGAAAGATTGACGGGCGGCAGAAGGTTCAGCTGGCGTCTCAGATTGACCCCAGTTATTTTTCGCCGGGGGAATCAGTACATCAAGGATACGCTCTTCAGCCATCTCTTCCGCCCGATGACGATTTTTTTCAATCGCCTGTGAGCGTACCATTTTGATCGCTGAATCGGTCAGATCGCGGATAATAGAATCCACTTCTTTGCCAACATAGCCTACTTCTGTAAATTTGGTTGCTTCGACTTTAATGAATGGAGCATTAGCCAGACGAGCCAGACGACGGGCAATCTCAGTTTTACCTACGCCGGTGGGGCCTATCATCAGAATATTTTTTGGAGTAACTTCATGACGTAGTTCGTCATTGAGTTGCATACGACGCCAGCGATTACGCAGGGCAATCGCTACGGCGCGTTTCGCGTTATCCTGACCGATAATAAATTTATTGAGTTCGCTGACGATTTCGCGTGGGGTCATTTCAGACATTCTGGGGTCCTTACGCTCTAGAAACTAATTCTTCAATGGTGAGATTGTGGTTGGTGTAAATGCAGATGTCGCCTGCAATACCCAGCGCTTTTTCAGCAATTTCCCGTGCAGGAAGTTCAGTATTTTCAAGCAGAGCACGGGCGGCAGCTTGCGCGTAAGGTCCACCAGATCCGATCGCTATCAGGTCGTTTTCTGGCTGAATAACATCACCATTACCTGTGATAATCAGAGAGGCATTCTCATCAGCTACTGCCAGTAAGGCTTCGAGTTTACGCAGCATGCGATCGGTACGCCAGTCTTTGGCCAGCTCCACGGCGGCTTTCACTAGATGACCCTGATGCATTTCGAGTTTGCGCTCAAAACGTTCAAACAAAGTAAAGGCATCGGCGGTACCACCTGCGAATCCTGCGATCACTTTCTCATGGTAGAGACGTCTGACTTTTTTTACGTTACCTTTCATCACGGTGTTGCCGAGCGTTGCCTGGCCATCACCGCCAATCACTACCTGGCCATTACGTCTAACACTTACGATTGTTGTCACGGAAAGCCCCCAACGGTTGCATAAACTCTCCGGCAATGTGGTATGCCGGAGATCAATGCAACCAAAAATGGGGATCAATTTGAGGGATTCAACCCCCTGAGGCCAGAGGAATACAATTTGTGTGCCCTGAGTTGCGCAGCGATTTGAGAGTGGAATCAGCTGAAGTGCGGCTGTTGAAAGGGCCAATCACAACTCTTTTCCAACCCTCAGTAGAAGCAATGCGGCTTTCAAAGCCTTCAAAGGCCAATTGTGCACGAACCGACTCAGCCTGATCGGCGTTTTTAAATGATCCGCACTGCACCATCCAGCGTGAAACTGTCGGTTCTTTCACCTCATTTTTTGGTTTATTTTCCGGGGCCGCTTCGTTTTGCTGACGACTGGACTGAACAGCATTTGGCACTACGGTTGTGTTTGTCGACCGTGGCGTGAGTATCTCAGGCGCACGGGGCGCTGGTGGCTGCCTGCTCTGTTGTGGTGTTGTCAGTGCTTGCCCATTCCAGGGGACTTCATTGAGCTGAGTAGGCTGTTGACGCATATCTGCCTGCATCTGTGCCAGTAACTGGCGTTGTTCGTCGGTTAATGGCGCCTGGGCACTACCATTATCACCCGTAGAGGGTTCTCTCGGCACAGGCACGCCAATTTGACGATTTTCGAGTTCTTTAATATAGCTCCAGCGTTCTTCAGGTTTTGGCGGTAAGCCATTACCAACGGGCTGGTGAGTGGGGAGTACGGTACTCTCTTCTTTTTTATGATGTGTCAGGAACCACAATCCACCAATAAAAGTGAACACTGCAGCAACCGCGAGAGCAACCATTACCTTAGGTACGCCCCTGGAGTTACTGCTCTTTTTTCTGCCACGCGCAGTACTCTTTTTGCGTGGAGTTGTGTTTGAGCGACTGCGCCCAACATAATCTCTCTGTGCCACTGTAACTTCGCTACTAGATAGGGGAAAAATAACCAGAATAAACATGCTAAAAGTTATTCGGCTGATATCGTTATATGTTACTCAAGGGCTGAATGTTTGACCAGCAGTGATATGCACCACAACGATGGATAATGATAAAAATTAATAAATCTCGCTATAGTGAATCAGTGCTATTTGCACTGCCACTCACTCACATGCTGTTTGATTACTCGTACTTTCACTTGTTTACTGATTGAGGTATTACTCGCTATCAGTTGAAGAGTTATGACCTGTAAGGTGTATTGGTCGATCCTCGTATGAAAATATCAACCCCCATAAGGCGTGATACCGGTACCTGCACTTTAGCTGTAATCTGTTCGTATAACAGTTGCATGGCACAATGTCCAATCTCAAACAGTGGTGAAGCCATGGTTGTGAGGGGAGGATCGCTATATTGACCAAGTTCGCTGTTATCAAAGCTTATCAGAGACAGCTGTTCAGGGATTTGCAGTCCTATACGTTTAGCTTCATATATCGCCCCTAACGCCATGTTATCGCTATGACAAAAAAGTGCCTCGGGCGCATTAGGTAATGCTATCAGCGAGCGCAATGCCTCCTGACCTGAGCGAAACGAGAAATCACAGCGGGCGATATAGCGTGGGTTGATTTCGATGCCGTACCGTTGCAGTGCCTGAATATATCCCTGCAGACGATAACGATAATGAGGTTGCTGCTGAGGTCCGGCAAGGCACGCAACACGTCGGTGCCCCAGAGCCAGAAGATGATTAACAGCATCAAACGCTGCACTCAAATGGTCGATTTGTACCGCGGGCACCCCTGAACATGGTGCGGAAGCATTTGCCATCACGACAGGGATATTCAGGTCAGTGAGTGTGATTACCTTCTCAGCAGGTAGTTCAGACCCCAGGCAAATAACACCGTCGACCTGGTGCAGAATCGGGTGCGTGAAACAGGGGGGATGTTGCACGTGTGCCTGGTGAGTATGATTGATAATCAGGGTTTGATAGTGTACAGCCAGCGCCGCAGTTTCTATGCCTTTAATGATCATCGCACAAGCAGGATCGCTATTGTCAGCAACAATAACCAACAGCGTGTGAGTCGCCGTTCTTTTGTGCTCGCGTAAAGCTATAGGTGATATGTAACCGACCTGAGTTGCCGCCAGCTGAACTTTATGTCGGGTACGGGAAGCGACTTTTTCAGGATTCATCAGCGCGCGAGAGACGGTGGCCGTTGATACACCAGCCCGTTCAGCGACGTCTTTCATTGTCGCGCCGTATGGTATTGAATGATAGGCCAACGTTAATCTCCTGATGATTTTTATATGATGCTGGTGGTGGTAGACATTATCGGAGATATTACTCAGCAGGGTCGAAAAGGGACAATGGTTCATAAAAAAACTCAGGATAAATATTTTTTTTGAAGCTGTGCCGCAGTCTCTGAAAAATTACTATTTTGTATGGTGCAATATTCATTTTTTATAAGAATAAGATATAGATTTTCTATATGCCCGACGTCACATTTTTTAATGTTAATTCTCGGGAGTTCAGTCAGAATCAGGTATGATGAGTTTTATCTTTGGAGGGGGTATGTAGATATCAGCTAAAGGTGAATAATGAAAAGAATCCATTTTACTTGCGATTACACAAAGTGAAAGCTTATCTTATAATTATTTTTATACGCATAGCTGCATGGCTATTATCATGGTGTTAACTTTTTGAGGTTCACTTGTCTTTTTAAGAACCCTCTTGAAAATGAATGAGAGTCTGTTCAATAGTATGGCAGACTCTCATTTTATACATTGCTTATTCAGGAAGTATGAATTTCATGACAGGCAGGTGATTTTCAGTAAGTTTACTGATGATACTATGGCTATTTCAGTAACTCGGGTTGTTTCATGAAAGTATAGTTATCATAGAATAACCATTCTTCATCCATAGTTGATTTTCATTTCAACTGACTTATCTAAATGTCTTTTTCTTACTAAGTTCAACATCCCAAAGATTAATTTATTATTTTAGCAACCATGTAGACACCATTTTTATCCAGGGTGGCAATGATTTTATACTCTGCATTTAATTTCTTTGCCTGCTCCGCTATCAGTGCTTCAGCTGAGTCAATTGTTGGAGCTCTGGCCGTAATATTTTGAGCTAAACTACCAAAAGAAATGAAACTCATGCTGGCTAAAAGAATAAACACGCTTGTTTTTTTCATGATATTTTCCTTAATGATTTTCGTGTACAACAATCAACTTTGTTGCCTGACAGAAGAATATCTAATTTTTATGGGATTGGATATGATAACTATTTGCAATAGTCATTCAAAAAAATTGAATAAAATCCTGCATGCATCCTAAAGGATTAATAGTAATGTCCGGTGTTTTTAATGACAGGAGAATGAGAATCCATACTCAGACTATTAATGGAAAACAAAAACAGTGATGTTATATTTAACCAGATGAAACTCAGAGCTATGATTATTTATTAATCATAGCATTCGGTATTTTTAAGTCACTATTACAAAGTGATTTGACATTCCAGAAAAAAAACCAGTAGTACATCTTTAGACATGTCGCCTGCCAGAGTCAGGCACTGGTTGCGTCATGAGCTCTCCAGCGAGAGGGGAGTCAGCTATAGAGCATTAACCTTCCGTTGGATCAACATCAAGTGTCCATCTGACTTTCCGTGACAGAGGTAGTGACACTATCTTAGGCAGAAAAGAGTGCAGGAATCGTTGTAATTGCCCACGTGAGGGATGTTGTAGCAGTAGTTGCCAGCGGTAGCGTCCTCCCCTTTTGGGTTGCAACGCCGGGACGGGGCCCATTATCCACAGTGCTGAATCCTGTTGAGCGGCTGATTCGATATGGTGGCGTAGCTGTTGTAAAAATTGTACCGACTGCTGATTATCATGATCTTCTGACCGAAAAAGTGCATGACTGGTAAAAGGGGGAAGCAGCACGCTTTGCCGCTCTTCCAGCGCTTGTTGCGCAAAGGCATGGTAGCCTTTGTGCAGCAACGTTTGCAGTAAAGGGTGTTCAGGGTGATGGGTTTGTAGTATCACCTCCCCTTGTTTTCCGGCGCGTCCGGCGCGTCCCGCCACCTGTGTATAGAGTTGTGCAAACCGCTCGGCGGCACGAAAATCGGCTGAAAAAAGCGCGCCGTCCACATCCAGTAATGCCACCAGAGTGACATCAGGAAAATGGTGGCCTTTGGCCAGCATTTGAGTGCCGACCAGCAGGCGTTTTCCTCCCTGATGCACATCAGCAAGATGCTGCTCAAGGGCACCTTTACGTCGGGTGGTATCCCGATCAATGCGAGAAATAGGCACATCAGGAAATAAGGCGGGAAGCTGTGATTCCAGTTGTTCAGTTCCCGTGCCAACCGGCACCAGATGAGTGGAGCCACATACAGGGCATTGTTGTGGAACCGGGCGTTGGCTATCGCAATGGTGGCAGCGGAGTTGATGCTGGTGCTGATGTAAGGTGTAGTAGCGTTCACAACGCTGACATTCTGCAATCCAGCCACACTCGTGACACAACATTGCGGGGGCGAATCCGCGCCGGTTGAGGAACAGCAAGACCTGATTGTCTGCCTGCAGATGTTGATGAATGCTATTCAGTAGCGGTGGTGACAGCACGCCTTGTAAGTGAATACCTTTTAAATCAACTAACTGTTGTGTAGCCTGCCGCGCATTACCCGCTCGCTTGTTCAGCGTCAGCTGCCGGTATTTCCCGCATTGTACGTTGTACAACGTTTCCAGTGAGGGAGTGGCAGAGCCGAGGATAATCGGAATATTTTCCCGGTGAGCGCGGAAGATGGCAAGATCGCGGGCTTGATAGCGCCAGCCATCCTGTTGTTTGTAGGAACTGTCATGCTCTTCATCGATGATGATAAGCCCGAGATCAGCAAAAGGTGTGAAAATCGCCGATCGGGTGCCAATAACGATAGCTGTTTCCTGCTGCCTGGCACGAATCCACACGGCCAGTCTTTCACTGTCATTCAGCGCAGAGTGAAGCACATCGACCGGCACATTAAAACGTGCACGAAAACGAGAAATGGTTTGTGGTGTCAGACCAATTTCTGGTACCAGGATTAATGCCTGGCGTCCCTGGGAAAGAATATTTTCCAGTACGCTGAGATAGACTTCGGTTTTTCCTGAACCTGTGATGCCGGCTAACAACCAGGCAACGAAATGGTCATTTTCACTATGGATGGCACCAACGGCAGTTGCTTGCTCAGTGTTGAGTCGTAGTCGCTCTTCCGCCATACGGAAAGCGGGGCGCCAGTCGTGATGCTCAGAGGGTACACTTTGCAACGTGCACAATCCCTTAGTCTGCAATGCCTGGAAGGGTGCTTCTGTAAGATGATGTTCACTGATTTCCTGACGCGACAGCGGGTGTTGTTTCAACAGGCTCAGTGCTTGTTGTTGTTTCGGTGCACGCTTGATGGTTTCCGGCAATGTGTTTTCGCCTTGAGGCGTGAGTTGCCAGAGATGCCGTGCCGGCGTATATGCGGGTTTTCCCTGGCGGAGCAGAACCGGTAAAGCATGGAATAATACTTCACCAACAGGATAATGGTAGTACTCTGCCGCCCACAACAAAATATGCCATAGTGCATCAGAATAAAGTGGCGTTTCATCAAGGACGTCAATGACCGCTTTTAATTTTTCACTGGTGAGTTCACTGCTCTCTGAGCTGACAACAATACCAATTGCTTGACGTTTTCCAAAGGGAACACGGACTCTGCACCCTGCTGCAATGGTGGTGACCGAGGCAGGAACAAGGTAATCAAAGCAGTGAGTTAAACGAACAGGAAGCGCAACCTGTACAACGGTCATTTTCTCATCCAGGTGAAAGAGTGGCGGGAATAGTGTACACCGTGTTATCCATTAAGTGCGGATCCAATTGCGGCAGAGACAGACTTTCTGTATAGTTCGCCGCCGTAGCGTAGAATCGACGTTACTTATCATTTCCATTTTAATTATCGTGTGGTACCGGTGCAGGCATAATCCTGGCACGGGAGAGCGACACGGCCTTAACTGAGGTTTCCCATGAAAAAAGATATTCATCCTGCTTACGCAGAAGTGACTGCAAAATGTTCTTGTGGTAACGAGATCAAAGTTCGTTCTACTGTCGGACACGATCTGAATCTGGACGTATGTGGTAAATGCCACCCGTTCTATACTGGTAAGCAGCGTGACGTCGCAAGCGGCGGACGTGTTGATCGCTTTAACAAGCGTTTCAGCATCCCAGGCGCCAAGTAATTCTGCATGTGAAACAGTCATTGTTTCATTTGTCATAAAAAACCCAGCTAAGGCTGGGTTTTTTTATGGTTCATCCGTGAAAATACGCTGGCACGCAGGTTATCGGGGGGTTAGTACTCCCAGGTATCGGGATCAACGCCCATTGCCCGCATAATTTTTTTGGCCTCTTCGGGTATTTCATCACTACGCTCTTTGCGCAGGTCAACATCATCCGGCAGAGGTTGTCCGGTAAACGCATGTAAAAATGCTTCACAAAGCAATTCACTGTTTGTTGCATGTCGCAGATTATTTACCTGACGGCGTGTACGCTCATCGGTTAATATCTTCAACACTTTCAACGGAATAGATACCGTTATTTTTTTAACCTGCTCGCTTTTTTTACCGTGCTCAGCGTAAGGGCTGATATATTCGCCGTTCCATTCAGCCATGAGATACCCTATTGATCATAAAAAATACCAGAGTGCTAAACTAAGCCTGTCTGCGACTCGTTTCAGCGTATGCCAGAGGCAGGAATGCCCTCTTTACTAGCGCTCAGAGCATAATAGTAGCGTTTATTGCGGTCAGTCACAATCTACACGTTAAGACATTTAGATGTCTGGATGTGTTGACGTCTAAAATGCCACTGTTATGCTAGATGCACACTTACTCTTTCAGGATATGCACCATGACCCGCAAACAGGCCACAATCTCAGTACGCAGCGGTTTAAATGATGACGAGCAATATGGCTGTGTAGTACCGCCAATTTCACTTTCCAGCACATATAATTTCATCGATTTTAACCAACCGAGGGCTCACGATTACTCTCGTCGGGGGAATCCGACGCGTGATGTGGTACAGCGCGCGCTGGCTGAACTTGAAGGTGGTGCGGGGGCAGTGATGACGAATACCGGTATGGCGGCGATTCATCTGCTGTGTACGGTGTTTTTGCGACCGGGAGATCTGTTGATCGCACCTCACGACTGTTATGGTGGCAGCTACCGTCTGTTTGATAGTCAGGCTAAACGTGGTGCTTATCGCGTTAAGTTTGTCGATCAGAGCGATAAAGCTGCACTCGAGCAGGCATTAGCGGAGAAACCCCGGCTGGTATTGATCGAGACCCCCAGTAACCCGTTACTGAATGTGGTAGATATTGCGGCTATTTGTCAGGCTGTGCAGCTGGCAGGGGGGTTAAGTGTTGTGGATAATACGTTTCTGAGTCCGGCACTGCAAAATCCACTGGCCCTGGGGGCCGATTTGGTGGTTCATTCATGCACCAAATATCTTAATGGACATTCAGATGTTGTGGCAGGGGCTGTTATTGCTAAAGACCCCGCCCTCGTGACCGAGCTTGCCTGGTGGGCAAACAATATTGGTGTAACCGGCGCTGCTTTTGACAGCTATTTGCTGTTACGTGGCATGCGCACGCTGGTACCGAGGATGGCTGCTGCTCAACGTAATGCGCTGGCAATTGTCGATTACCTGTCTCAACAACCGTTAGTAAAAAAATTGTATCACCCTTCACTGGCCAGTCATCGGGGGCATGAGATTGCCGCTAAACAGCAGCGTGGATTTGGCGCTATGCTGAGTTTTGAACTGGATGGTGATGAGGTCGTGTTACGCACATTCCTGAAGTCATTGCAGTTATTCACTTTGGCCGAATCGTTGGGTGGTGTAGAAAGTCTGATTTCCCATACCGCTACAATGACTCATGCAGGAATGAGCCCGGAAGCACGCGCTGCCGCCGGGATATCAGAGACGTTATTACGTATCTCTACCGGCATTGAAGATCATGAGGATTTAATTGCTGACCTGGATCAGGCATTTCAGGCAGCGAGTGGGAGGTAAAATGTACCAGTCTGAGGGTGTTGCACACGCACGAGAGTTGCATAAATTTGGTGGCAGCAGCCTGGCTGATGCTTGTTGTTATCAGAGGGTGGCACAGATCATGGTGACGCACAGTCATCCGGGGGATCTGATGGTTGCCTCTGCAGCAGGTAGTACGACAAATCAGTTAATCAGCTGGATTACACTCAGTCAAAAGGATCGGCTGGCCGCTTATCAGGTGCAACAGACATTGCGGCGTTATCAAATTGCTTTGATAGAGAGCCTGGTCTCTGTAGAAGCAGCAGCAGAACTGAAAAAGGCATTAATTCAATCACTGGAGAAAATCGCAACCCTGATTGATGGTCCGATGAGCAATGCAATCTATGCCGAGATAGTGGGACAAGGGGAAGTCTGGTCTGCACGCTTAATGGCTACACTTCTCAGTGAACTCGGGATCCCGGCCCACTGGCTGGACGCGCGAGATTTTCTTTACGCAGAGCGTGCAGCTCAGCCTCAAATTGATGAAGAGTTATCACGGCCAGGTTTGCAACAACTGATAAAGCAGCATGATGCATGCCGTTTAGTTATCACCGGTTTTATTTGCCGGAACCAGACGGGAGAAACTGTGCTCCTGGGTCGCAA
This sequence comes from Erwinia sp., assembly GCA_964016415.1. Lineage (NCBI taxonomy): Bacteria > Pseudomonadati > Pseudomonadota > Gammaproteobacteria > Enterobacterales > Erwiniaceae > Erwinia > Candidatus Erwinia impunctatus. The sequence continues at coordinate 3,398,643 of OZ024666.1, forward strand.
TGGTAGTGATTACTCAGCAACACAAATTGGCGCACTGGCAGAGGCATCACGTGTAACAATCTGGAGTGATGTGGCTGGTGTATATAGTGCTGATCCGCGGAAAGTGAATGATGCTTGCCTGTTACCCTTATTACGCCTGGATGAAGCCAGTGAATTAGCACGTCTGGCTGCACCCGTACTCCATTCACGTACGTTGCAACCCGTAGCGGGAAGTGGTATCGATTTGGAGCTTCGTTGCAGTTATCAGCCAGAACAGGGGGCAACACGTATTGAACGGATCCTGGCATCCGGCAATGGCGCAAGAATTGTCACCAGTCATGATGATGTTTGTCTGCTGGAGCTGTATGTTCCTTCAGAAGAAAATTTTGTTGCTTTGCAGCATGAAGCAGAACAACTTCTGCAGCGTGCGCAATTGCGGCCACTGGCAACGGGTATCCATGCAGATCGCCACCTGTTGCAATTTTGTTTCACCGCTGAGCTGATAGAGAGTGCTGAAAAATGTCTGGTTGAAGGCGCATTGCCAGGCAAATGTATTACCCGCGGTGGATTAGCCTTAGTGGCAATGGTGGGAGCCGGTGTTTGCCGTAATCCACTCGACAGCCACCGCTTCTGGCAACAGCTGAAATCACAACCGATAGAGTTTATCTGGCAGTCTGAAGAGGCTATCAGTCTGGTGGCGGTTTTACGGTCTGGTCCGACGGAAAATATTATACGGGGGTTACACCAGTCACTATTCAGCGCCAAGAAGCAAATCGGTCTGGTGTTGTTTGGCAAAGGCAACATCGGTTCGCGTTGGCTGGAGTTATTCGCTCGTGAGCAGGAAACACTCTCTGCACGTACCGGATGTGAATTTGTTCTGGCCGGGATTACCGACAGTAAATCTGCCTTACTGGATCATGATGGTATTGATACCAGCCAGGCACTCACGCTGTTTGCTAATAATGCACAACCTCGTGATGACGAGATACTTTTTTCCTGGATGAGGAATCATCCTTTTGATGATTTGGTGATCCTTGATGTCACCGCCAGCGAGTCACTGACTGATCTTTACCTCGACTTTGCCAGCCATGGGTTCCATGTCGTCAGCGCAAACAAACTCGCCGGGGCATCGGATGGTAATCAGTATCGGCAAATTCGTGATGCATTTGCTAAAACTGGACGACACTGGTTGTATAACGCGACCGTAGGTGCCGGGTTGCCAGTCAATCACACAGTAAGAGACCTGCAGGATAGCGGCGACACTATTTTATCAATCAGTGGCATTTTCTCAGGCACGCTGTCGTGGTTATTTTTGCAGTACGATGGCCTAACACCGTTCAGTGAGCTGGTGGAACAGGCATGGCAGCAGGGATTGACTGAGCCCGATCCGCACGTTGATCTGTCAGGGCAGGATGTGGTGCGTAAATTAGTCATTCTGGCACGTGAGGCAGGTTATGACATTGAACCAGGCCAGGTTCGTGTCGAATCACTGGTCCCTAAAGCTGCACAGGATGTTGATGAATCGCTGGATGACTTTTTTGAGAATGCCAGTAATTTGAATGAGTTGATGCAGCAGCGGTTTGATGAGGCGAGAGAGCAAGGTTTGGTGCTACGTTACGTAGCGCGCTTTGATGCACAGGAGAGTAAAGCGCGGGTTGGAGTAGAAGCAGTACCGGAAGATAATCCATTAGCGGCGTTGCTGCCCTGTGATAATGTTTTTGCTATTGAAAGCCGCTGGTATCGTGATAATCCATTAGTGATTCGTGGTCCGGGTGCTGGCCGGGATGTGACAGCAGGGGCAATACAGTCTGATCTGAATCGGCTGGCCCAGCTGTTGTAGCGTGGTACGACTGTTGTTGATGACATGAAATATCCGGTAAGACGAATGAGTCAGAGTTATGATGAAATTTATTCATACCGGATGAAGAGAAGTCATGTTTGTGAGCAAATAATCGATTGACTCTATTAATGAATTCCGTCATTTTGAATGTCTGGACGTCTAAACGTATAGATGCTCAAAGGCAGCCGTGTTAACGACTGATGAGTAATGAGGTGAATCGAGATGAGTTTTTTCCACGCCAATCAGCGCGAAGCCCTGAATCAAAATCTGGCAGAATTGGGGGGGCAATTTAATGTCTCTTTTGAGTTTTTTCCTCCCCGCACCAGTGAGATGGAAACCACACTGTGGAACTCAATTGATCGCCTCAGTAGCCTGAGACCCAAATTTGTTTCTGTGACCTATGGCGCTAATGCAGGTGAACGGGACAGGACACATTCAATCATCAAAGCGATAAAAGAGCGCACCGGCTTAGAGGCAGCTCCTCATCTTACTTGTATTGATACGTCGCGGGACGCGTTGCGCGATATCGCTCAGGATTACTGGAACAATGGTATTCGACATATTGTTGCTTTACGTGGTGATCTTCCTCCGGGTGGTGGAAAACCGGAAATGTATGGAGCAGACCTGGTCAGCTTACTGAAAGAGGTGGGTGATTTTGATATTTCCGTCGCGGCTTATCCTGAAGTGCATCCGGAAGCCAGGAGTGCCCAGGCGGATTTAATCAACCTGAAACGTAAAATAGAGGCCGGAGCCAACCGGGCTATTACACAATTTTTCTTTGATGTTGAAAACTATCTCAGATTCCGTGATCGTTGCGTAACGGCGGGTATTGATGTGGAAATTGTACCGGGCATTTTACCTGTTTCAAATTTTAAACAGTTGCAACGTTTTGCCGCGATGACCAATGTACGGGTACCGGGATGGATGACATCAATGTTTGACGGGCTGGATAACGATGCTGAAACGCGAATGATGGTTGGTGCCAATATTGCGATGGATATGGTAAAAATTCTCAGCCGTGAAGGCGTGAAAGATTTCCATTTCTATACACTTAATCGGGCAGAAATGAGCTATGCCATTTGCCACACGCTCGATGTGCGGCCTGTTGCTGCAGTGGCATGATTCATATACTGTACAACCCGGGTCACATTACTGAGCAGGAAGCGGCAGACCTCAGGTCTGCCGGGTTTTGACGAGAGTATTCCTCCCATGTGTATCTAACTTATCCACATTTTTTTATTCGTCTTCATTTCCTTGCAGGTACACCTACGTCAGATCAATTCTTCAGTATATGGAGTCAATACCGTCGTGGATGATAATATCAAACCATATATAAGTGCTGTTTTTGTTTTTTTATAGCATTGTTATTTTTTCCTTATCAATTGATCATATAGGTTTTTTAGGCACGATAGAATCATTACACTTTCATGGAAGAGTGCTGGTTTTATTTTGGCTACTCCTTTGCTCATGAACATTGCTTATACACTGTTAATGATCGCGTTAAACAGGAAAGAAAAATTTAACTAAAAGACAGGGGGGTTATGTTGCTTAGCTGTCAATAGCAGGATTAATTGTCACTCTGTTTTTCTATTTTCATGTTGATAATAAATTAAATGAAGGCTATATAATATGTGATAAGTCTTCATGGGTGGTACTCAGCAAATATGTTATATATACTTCAACTTGCCATTAATAGTAAATAAATTATGTTTAATTGAGTCGATTACCCATCTGTCTACCTGAAATAGATTCTGTTTTTTAATAAGCCTTGTCTTCCCATGTGCTATAGCTGATGCCCTGGCTATTATATAATTTCATGGGATATTTTAATGTAACCTTTTTATATGGCGTAACATCATGGTAATTTATAGAGAGTGGGTAAACACGGGAAATATGATTAATGGTGGCTTCCGTTATTTTTACTTCGTAATTCTGACTGACCTGATTGGTTTGTTCTGTAAAAGATAAAGCTTCCATTCAGTGATTCGTTGGTATCAATAGCTATTGCAAGTAATAGTAACGATTTTTCAACGGGTTTGATTAACTGTATGGGCTAGTGATTCGCGTTCTGCAGGTGTGAAATTGGATGGTTCAGGCTAAGTATCTACAAGTAATATCAGTCAGGTAAGAAAAGTAACTGATAAAAGGGGGGGGATCCCCCCCTTTTTTAATTAGCCGGTATTACGCATTCCCGCTGCGACACCTGCAATAGTGACCATTAGCGCCTGTTCAACATTGGCATCAGTTTCCTTACCTTGTGATTCCGCCAGTCGTGAACGGAACAGTAATTCAGCCTGTAAGACATTAAGTGGGTCAGTATAAACGTTACGCAGGGCAATAGATTCTGCAATCCACGGTTGATCTGCCATCAGGTGGGCATCATTAGCGATAGTCAGGACTGTTTTGATATCTGAATCCAGTTGGTCACGCAGCTGTTTGCCGAGTATCCACAAAGAAGGGTCAACTAGTCGTTGATCGTAATATTCAGCCAGCCAGAGGTTAGCTTTAGAGAACACCATTTCCAGCATACCCAGGCGGGTAGAGAAAAATGGCCAGTTGCGGCACATGGTTTCCAGTTGATCCTGATGACCTGCCTCCGTCGCTTTTTGTAGTGCGGCTCCGGCACCAAGCCAGGCGGGCAGCATCAGACGATTTTGTGTCCAGGCAAAAATCCATGGAATAGCGCGCAGTGATTCTACACCACCGGTCGGGCGACGTTTAGCCGGGCGTGAACCCAGTGGTAATTTTGCCAGCTCCAGCTCAGGAGTGGCTGATCTGAAATAGGGCACAAAATCCTGATGTTCCCGGATATAGCCACGATACATAGCGCAACTGTCTTTAGAGAGTTGATCCATAATCTGGCACCATTCGGCTTCAGGTTCAGGAGGTGGCAGTAGATTAGCCTCAAGAATAGCACTGGTGTAGAGTGCCAGGCTGCTGATTGTCACTTCCGGTAGTCCAAATTTAAAGCGAATCATCTCACCTTGTTCTGTGACGCGTAATCCACCCTTCAGACTGCCCGGTGGCTGTGACAGTAGGGCTGCCTGAGCCGGAGCACCACCACGACCGATAGTGCCACCACGTCCATGGAACAGGGTTAAGGCAATACCTGCTTTTTCACAGGTCTTAATCAGGGCATCCTGCGCCTGATACTGCGCCCAGCTGGCGGCCATTACCCCGGCATCTTTCGCTGAATCAGAGTAACCAATCATCACCATCTGTTTGCCATGAATAAAACCACGATACCAGTCAATACTTAGCAGCTGGCTCATCACATCGTTAGCATTGTTCAGGTCATCGAGGGTTTCAAATAATGGTGCGACAGGCAAAGAAAATGTAATCCCCGCTTCTTTTAACAATAAATGAACGGCCAGAACATCTGATGGCGTTTTTGCCATGGAGATAACATAGGCGGCAATTGAACCCTGCGGCACTTCTGCAGCAACCCGACAGGTTGCCAGTACTTCTTCTGTCTCTGCGCTGGGTTGCCAGTTTTTCGGTAGCAAAGGGCGTTTAGAGTTGAGCTCACGAATAAGAAAAGCTTGTTTGTCGGCTTCAGACCAGCTTTCATAATCACCAAGGCCAAGATAACGGGTGATTTCAGCCAGGGCCTTAGTGTGCCGGGTGCTCTCCTGACGTAAGTCAATGCGTACCAGTGGAACACCGAAACATTTAACCCGTCGCATGGTATCCAGTAACTGGCCGTTAGCGATCATACCCATACCACAGGCCTGCAGCGACTGATAACAGGCATACAACGGTTGCCATAGCTGTTCATTGTTAGTGAGCAGATCAGCAGGTTTAGGAAGGTTCTCTCCTTTTAGCCGACGCTCAAGGTAGGCCTGTGTGCTGGTGAGCTGAGCACGCAGTTTTTTCATGATCTCACGGTAAGGTTCCTTTGCATCGGGGTTACCACATAATTCGCGAATATCATCGGTGCATTCTGACATGGATAATTCTGATACCAGTACCCCTATATCACGTAAAAACATTTCCGTGGCTTTTCTGTGTCCCAGCAGCAAGACATGGCGCGTGATTTCAGCAGTGACGTTCGGGTTACCATCGCGGTCTCCCCCCATCCATGAGGTAAATTTCACTGGCACAAAATCAACCGGTAGCTGCATGCCAAACGCATTTTCTAACTGTTCATTCAGCTCACGCAGAAAATCTGGCACACCTTCCCACAGACTGTTTTCAACAACAGCGAATCCCCATTTGGCTTCATCAATAGGCGTAGGACGATACTTACGTATCTCGTCAGTATGCCATGCCTGGGCTACCAGCTGGCGCAGACGACGCATAATCTGTGCATGTTCGTACTCAGACAGATCATTGTGGTCAAGTTGTTTCAGGCAACTATTGACCTCGACCAGTTTATGGATCAGTGTCCGGCGCGTGATTTCGGTCGGATGCGCAGTGAGTACCAGCTCCAGTGAGAGGGATTCAATTGCTTCGCGGATGGTAGCTTCGTTTAAATCGTTGTGCTGCTTCAGGCGCTCGAAAGCATTGGCCAGGATGTCAGGATGATTGGCCCCTTCACCTTTTGAAGAGATAGTATGATACTGTTCCGCAACGTTGGTCAGATTGAGAAACTGACTGAAGGCGCGAGCGACTGGCAGAAGTTCATCATTGGACAGATTTTGCAATGTAGAGAGTAACGCCTGACGATCGGCTTCGTTACCCGCACGCGATGATTTCGATAATTTGCGAATATCTTCCACCCGATCAAGAATATTCTCACCCAGCGCGCCTTTAATGGTATCGCCGAGTAGTTTGCCGAGCATACTGACATTACTTCGCATTGCGGAATATTGTTCGTTCATATAACCCCTGACACCCTTCTTGGTTTTTCTAAGTTTCATCATCAACAGCATGATATTTCTTTCATCTAGCCACGTTCATTCCTTTACGTCAATGAACTTCATTTTTTACATTACGTAGCGTAACCCACGGTAATTTATGAAATTTAACGACAGAAGCCGATGATAAGTTATGCTTATTCAATAATCCGGATATTGAGTTGACTAACATGCTGTTTTTTAAATTTAAATAGATGATTAATTCACATTTGCTATTTCGTGTTACGCAGTGGCGCTGACTGCTACCCACTGCGTCAATAAATTACAGGTCGTGCGATGGCTGGCAAAAATGGTGAATCACCTGAGTCAGTAACTCATGTGTTGGCCGAATAAACGCCATATCAATGTATTCATCTGGCTGATGTGCTTGCTCAATCGAACCTGGACCCAGCACCAGGGTAGGGCAAACCTGCTGGATGAATGGAGCCTCGGTACAATAGTTGACCACTTCAGTTTGGGTGCCGAGTAATTTTTCCACAACCTGAACTAACTGATGTTCACGGGAACACTCATAGCCGGGAATAGGAGGATGCAGTTCCCCGATGGTTAATCTACCCGGCCAGCGTGAACTTACAGGTGCAAGGGCATCTGTTAATAATCCTTCAAGATCATTAAGTGTCAGTCCCGGAAGTGGACGGATATCCATATGTAACTCGCAGCATGCGCAAATACGATTAGCGGCATCACCACCATGGATATGGCCAAAATTCATGGTTGGGTAAGGAATGACGAAATCATTATGATGATAGCGATTCTGTAACGTTGCCCTTAACCCCATTAACTCAGTAATGGCTTCGTGCATTAGTTCAATGGCATTGACGCCGCGGCCGGGGTCACTGGAATGACCCGATTGCCCCTGAATGCGAATAACCTGAGAAAGATGGCCTTTGTGTGCCCTGACTGGTTTGAGTGAGGTGGGTTCACCGATGATCGCGCAGTCCGGTCTGATTGAGGTGCTCTCAGAAAAATATTTTGCGCCGGCCATGGTGGTTTCTTCATCGGCAGTAGCCAGAATGTAGAGCGGTTTTTGTAACCGGGTAACATCGATGTCACGTAATGCATCAAGGATGAAAGCGAAGAAACCCTTCATATCAGCACTACCCAGACCATACAGCTTATTATCGTGCTCAGTCAGGGTAAACGGGTCACGAGTCCAGCGCCCGTCATCGAAAGGTACAGTGTCGGTATGTCCTGCCAGTAAGAGTCCTCCGCTACCCTCGCCGCTGCTGGCCAGCAGATTAAATTTATGCCGCGTTCCCGGCACGGGTTGTACTTCCACGTTAAAATTCAAATCACGAAACCAACCCGCCAACAGGTTAATTAATTTTTCATTGCTTTGGTCAAGCGCTTGATCTGTTGCACTGATAGAGGGAGTAGCGATTAATTCTCCATACAGTTCGATAAAAGAAGGTAATTTTGTCTTCACTGTTGACAGCCCTTGCGTTAGGATAGTATCAATATTCATGCATTTTTAGTGAATAAAAATACAACAAAAGCGTGCGCAATGAAACCAGTAATCTCGCGGTCTTTTTTGCGCTAACCCTGAGAGATAGTGCGTCAGCGCGCATTAACTCCGACTATAGTAACAGAAAAAGGTGTCAGTGCGATGTTGAATACCCTAATTGTCGGTTCCAGTGGTTATGCTGGTGTCGAACTTGCCAGTTACTTAAATCGTCATCCGCAGATACATCTCAGTGCATTAGCGGTGTCGGCACAAAGTCCGGATGCAGGTAAATTGTTGTCAGACTTACATCCACAACTGAAAGGGATTGTCGATCTTCCGTTGCAGCCAATGAGTAATGTGGATGATTTTTGTCGTGATGTCGATGTTGTCTTTTTGGCAACGGCACATGAAGTTAGCCACGACCTGGTTCCTCAGTTCCTCAATGCAGGGTGTGTGGTATTTGACCTTTCAGGTGCTTATCGGGTTAATAACCCTGATTTTTATACCCAATATTATGGTTTTTCGCATCAGCATGCTGACTGGCTGGAAAAAGCAGTTTATGGGTTGGCTGAATGGCAGGCCGCAGGGATACGAACCGCACAGCTTATCGCGGTACCTGGCTGTTACCCAACAGCTGCGCAACTGGCGCTGAAGCCGCTGATTGAAGCTGACGTGTTGGAAGCATCTCACTGGCCTGTGATCAATGCAACCAGTGGCGTCAGTGGCGCCGGACGTAAAGCGTCGGTCACCACCAGCTTTTGTGAAGTCAGTCTGCAACCTTATGGCCTGTTTACCCATCGTCATCAGCCAGAGATCGCTTCCCATCTTGGTATTCCGGTTATCTTTACGCCGCATCTGGGTAACTTCCCGCGTGGAATTTTGGCGACTACCATCTGTCGCCTGAAAACTGCGCTGAGTCGGGAAGCCGTCACTGATATTTTTCACCGTGCTTATCATGATAAACCTCTGATCAGGCTATATCAGCAAGGGGTACCTTCCATTAAAGGGGTGGCAGGGTTACCTTTCTGTGATATTGGTTTCGCCATACAGGGTGAGCACCTGATCATTGTTTCAGCGGAAGATAATTTGCTGAAAGGAGCGTCATCTCAGGCAATTCAGTGTTTGAACATTCGTTTTGGTTTCCCGGAAACCGAGTCACTTATTTAAAGAGAACAAGACTGCATGAAAAATCCACTGATAGTAAAACTGGGTGGGGTGCTGCTGGACAGTGAAGAAGCACTGGAAAAGCTCTTCGCCGCGTTGGTGAACTGGCGTCAGTCGCATCAGCGTCCTTTGATTCTGATGCACGGCGGGGGATGTCTTGTTGATGAATTAATGCATAAACTGTCGCTACCGGTGATTAAGCAGAATGGCTTACGGGTCACTCCGCCAGATCAGATTGATATTATCACCGGCGCACTGGCGGGTACCGCTAATAAAACGTTACTGGCCTGGGCTAAAAAATCAGGCCTGAATGCAGTGGGTTTGTGTCTTGCTGATGGCAACAGTGTAGAAGTGACACGGCTGGACCCTGCCCTGGGGCATGTGGGTCAGGCAACTTCCGGCTCTCCTGAGTTGCTAAATATGTTGCTCGCGGCAGGTTTTCTTCCTGTGATAAGCTCGATTGGCATCACCGCAGATGGTGAAAAAATGAACGTAAATGCTGATCAGGCCGCAACAGCATTGGCTGCAACACTCGGTGCTGATTTAATTCTTCTTTCAGATGTCAGCGGCATTCTTGATGCGGAGCGCCAGCGTATTGCTGAAATGACTGCAGACAGAGCCGAACAATTTATCGCCGATGGGGTGATTACCGATGGCATGATTGTTAAAGTACATGCTGCACTCGATGCTGCCCGTACTCTTCGACGTTCTGTCGATATCGCCAGCTGGCGTGATGCTGAACATCTCCCTGCTCTTTTCAATGGCGTGTCTATTGGCACGCGGATCCTCGCTTAATACCGTATTCAAGGAAAAGACAATGCAAGATAAAAATATCAAAAAAATCGTTCTGGCCTATTCTGGTGGTCTCGATACCTCAGCGATTATTCCGTGGTTAAAAGAAAACTATGGTGGTTGTGAAGTGATTGCCTTTGTTGCTGACATTGGTCAGGAGCGTAGTGATCTGGAAGGGGTAGAGCAGAAAGCCTTACAGTCAGGTGCTTCAGGCTGCTATGTTGTCGATCTGCGTGAAGAGTTTATCCGTGATTATGTTTATCCTGTGCTGCAGACCGGAGCGTTATATGAAGGTACTTATCTGTTAGGTACATCAATGGCGCGCCCCATCATTGCCAAAGCTCAGGTAGAACTGGCATTGCAGCTGGGCGCTGATGCGCTGTGTCATGGTGCGACCGGTAAAGGAAATGATCAGGTGCGTTTTGAAACCACCTATACTGCGCTGGCACCACAGCTGAAAGTGGTTGCACCATGGCGTGAGTGGAACCTGCGTTCACGCGAGGCGCTATTGGATTATCTCAAAGAGCGTAATATCCCCACCACCGCGTCACTGGAAAAAATCTACAGCCGTGATGAAAATGCGTGGCACATCTCTACCGAAGGTGGTGTGCTGGAAAGCCCCTGGAACGCCGCCAACCAGGATTGCTGGGTCTGGACTGTTGACCCACAGGATGCACCGGATGAACCTGAACTGGTGAAGGTGACTATTGAAAAAGGCTGTGTTGTGGCTGTTAACGGTGAGTTTCTGACGCCGTTCCATTGCCTGGAAAAATTAAATGTACTGGGTGCAAAACATGGCGTTGGCCGTATCGATATTGTAGAAAACCGCTTGGTGGGTATCAAGTCACGCGGTTGTTATGAAACACCGGGTGGCACTATTATGATTAATGCACTCCGTGCTGTTGAACAACTGGTACTGGATCGTGACAGTTACAAATGGCGTGAGCAACTGGGCCTTGAAATGTCTCATGTCGTGTATGATGGTCGCTGGTTTGCGCCGTTGCGTAAAGCGATTCAGGCCTCGGCAGAGTCATTGGCTGAAGACGTGAATGGTGAGGTGGTGCTGCGTCTTTACAAGGGGCAGGCTACGGCGATTCAAAAACAATCGGCTAACAGTCTCTATTCTGAAGAGTTTGCTACCTTTGGTGAAGATGAAGTCTATGACCATCGTCACGCTGGCGGTTTTATTCGTCTGTTCTCGCTTTCATCACGTATCCGTGCATTGAATGAGAAAAAATAATATCTGATACCCAGCGACACAGGGCGGGCATGTTCCGCCCTGTGTCGTTTATACCAGTAGTGAACGCAATAACCACGTTGATGGAGAGAAATAATGGCACTTTGGGGCGGGCGGTTTACTCAGGCTGCGGATAAACGATTTAAGCACTTTAATGACTCATTACGTTTTGATTATCGTCTTGCCAGTCAGGACATTATGGGTTCTGTTGCCTGGTCTAAAGCATTAGTGACAGTCGGCATCTTAACTGGTGAAGAACAGCAGCAATTAGAAAAAGCATTACAGTCTCTTCTGGAGGAGGTCACGCTGCATCCAGAACGGATTTTAGAAAGTGATGCAGAAGATATCCACAGTTACGTTGAAGGGCGTCTGATTGAGAAAGTGGGTGCACTGGGTAAAAAATTGCATACCGGACGTAGCCGAAATGATCAGGTCGCCACGGACCTGAAACTGTGGTGTAAAGAGATGGTCGCTGAAATTTTGCGCGCGCTTTCACAACTTCAGCAGGCATTGGTGACCACCGCTGAGGCTAATCAGGATGCAGTTATGCCGGGCTATACTCACCTGCAACGAGCACAACCGGTGACTTTTGCGCATTGGTGCATGGCGTATGTTGAGATGCTGGTGCGTGATGAGAGCCGCTTGCGTGACACATTAACACGGCTGGATGTCAGTCCGTTAGGATGTGGGGCGCTTGCAGGAACAGCTTATCCAATTGATCGTGAACAGCTGGCAGATTGGCTTGGTTTTGCTTCAGCAACTAATAATAGCCTTGATAGTGTTTCTGATCGTGACCATGTGCTTGAGCTACTCTCTGATGCTTCGATCAGCATGGTGCATTTATCACGGTTTGCTGAAGATTTAATCTTTTTCAACACGGGTGAGGCGGGGTTTGTCGAGTTATCTGATAAGGTCACATCCGGCTCATCTCTGATGCCGCAGAAAAAAAACCCTGATGCCCTGGAGTTGATCCGTGGAAAATGTGGTCGTGTGCAAGGGGCATTAACTGCCATGACTATGACCCTGAAAGGGCTGCCACTGGCTTACAACAAAGATATGCAGGAAGACAAAGAAGGGCTTTTTGATGCTCTTGATACCTGGCTGGATTGCCTGCATATGGCGGCGCTGGTACTTGATGATATTCAGGTGAAAAGGGTTCGTTGCCAGGAAGCAGCAGAACAAGGTTATGCTAACGCAACTGAACTGGCCGACTATCTGGTGGCTAAAGGCGTGCCTTTCCGTGAGGCGCATCATATTGTCGGAGAGGTGGTGGTTGCTGCTCTGGCTCGGGGGGTAGCACTTGAAGCACTGACTCTGGATGAACTGAAAAAATTCAGCACAGTGATTGAGCAGGATATTTATGCTATTCTTGCACTACACTCTTGTCTTGCTAAACGTAGCGCGAAAGGCGGCGTCTCTTCCGGACAGGTTGCTTCAGCTATCAATGCCAGGCGTTACCCAGCAGGTAAGCCAGGTAATTTGACTTAAGGAGAAATCGACTGACTGATGTTACTATAGCGCCTTAACATAATCACCGTCTCAGGAAAAGCAGGCTGTCTGGCCTGCTTTTTCATAAGAAAAAACAATCGGCATTTACTTCCTGTTACTCCATTTTCCAGTGAATACTGTAGGATGGATGTATCAGTTATTTATTGGTGTTTTTTGTAATTTTATAGTTATACGCCGTCATCATACGTTGTGCGCAGGCGAAAAGTCAGGGTAATGCTGAAGAGTGTTAAAAAGTAAAGATTTAATAATCTAATAGGTAGTTCAACAATGTGGCAGAAAAATTAATTTTCATTAAATTCCGGGCTTTCAGGCTGAATAATGATTACCATGCCTTCAGTATATGCATGAGTTTTTATTAATTTTTTTAATGATTTGTTAATGGGGTTAACGACTGACCGTTATCCTGTTTGTCGCCGTGGACTATCGATAGCCAAAGGAACATCTGATGAATATACGGGATTTGGAGTACCTGGTCGCGTTGGCGGAGCATCGCCATTTTCGCCGTGCAGCGGACTCTTGTCATGTGAGCCAGCCGACACTCAGTGGGCAAATACGTAAACTTGAAGATGAACTGGGCGTGATGTTGCTCGAGCGTACCAGTCGTAAAGTGCTTTTCACTCAGGCTGGTTTACTATTAGTGGATCAGGCTCGTACAGTATTACGTGAAGTTAAAGTGCTGAAAGAGATGGCCAGCCAGCAAGGTGAAGTGATGTCTGGCCCGTTGCATATTGGTTTGATACCCACGTTAGGACCTTACTTGTTGCCACATATCGTGCCGATGTTACATGAAACCTTTCCCAAACTGGAAATGTATCTTCATGAAGCTCAAACGCTGCAACTGTTGGCCCAGTTAGATAACGGTAAACTGGATTGTGCAATCCTTGCGCTTGTCAAAGAGTCAGAGTCATTTATTGAAGTGCCGTTATTTGATGAATCGATGAAGCTGGCTATCTATCAGGAACATCCCTGGCGTAATCGTGAGCGTGTACCTATGTCAGATCTCTCGGGTGAGCGACTGTTGATGCTGGAAGATGGACATTGTCTGCGGGATCAGGCGATGGGATTTTGCTTTCAGGCGGGAGCTGACGAAGATACGCATTTTCGTGCTACCAGTCTTGAAACGTTACGTAATATGGTCGCAGCAGGCAGTGGCATTACCTTGCTACCTGAACTAGCCGTACCAGCTGAACGTCAGCGTGACGGAGTCTGTTATCTTTCATGTTATAAACCGGTACCTAAGCGCACCGTGGCTTTAGTCTATCGCCCAGGTTCACCGTTACGTAATCGTTATGAGCAATTGGCTGAAGTGATTCGTTCTCATATGCAAAAATATATGTCTTCTCGTACAGAATAAGCGGGGTTTTGTACTGTTCCTGGTTTAGGTGTCAAACAGCATGATTGATCGCCACTGTATCGAATGGCAAGCGCTGCCCGGCCAGTCTGTTGCCGAGGAAAACCAGGCGATTCCTGGTTTCCCTATCCTGTCTGGTACTCTGGCCAGTATTCATAAACCGAATGCAGTGATCGACCAAAATATTTGTTATAGTGCATGGTAACTGGATAATACAGGCATGATAATGGGCGTCAGAGCGCAACAGAAAGAACGCACCAGACGTTCGCTTATCGAGGCTGCATTCAGTCAATTGAGTGCAGAGCGTAGTTTTTCCAGTCTGAGTTTACGTGAAGTTGCACGTGAAGCAGGTATTGCCCCCACCTCATTCTACCGTCATTTCCGCGATGTTGATGAACTGGGTCTGACCATGGTGGATGAGAGTGGATTAATGCTGCGTCAGCTAATGCGCCAGGCCCGACAGCGCATTGCTAAAGGCGGTAGCGTAATTCGGACTTCTGTTGCAACCTTTATGGAATTTATCGGCGATAATCCGAATGCGTTTCGTTTGCTGTTGCGTGAACGTTCCGGAACTTCGGCTGCCTTTCGTGCTGCAGTAGCGCGAGAAATACAGCACTTTATTGCAGAGCTGGCTGATTATCTTGAAAGAGAAAATCGTATGCCCCGCAGTTTCTCCGAGGCCCAGGCCGAAGCGATGGTGATTATTGTATTTAATGCCGGAGCTGATGCACTGGATATCGATGCTGAACAGCGCCGACGGCTTGAAGAGCGCCTGGTTTTGCAACTGCGCATGATCTCCAGGGGCGCTGACTATTGGTACCGACGTGAACAGAAGAGGCAAGCTGTAATACAAGCCTCGCGTGATAACTAGAGGATATTTCTATGTTGATTATTCCCAATCGTGATAAAGGCACACTGTTACTGGCATTCATTGCCGGACTTTCAATAAACGGTTGTTTTTCGGTTTTGTTCAACTCACTGGTGCCCTTTTCGGTCTTTCCGTTGATCTCACTTGGTCTTGCAGCTGCGGCGTTACACCATCGCTATTTAAACAGTGCTATGTCTTCTGGTATGCCATCATTGGCTGCAGCCTTCGCATTACTGGGTGTATTGCTTTACAGCGCTGTCATCAAAGTGACATACCCGCAAATGGGTTCGAATTTTATTCCGACCTTGCTGACCACGGCACTTTTTTTCTGGATCGTGTTACGCCTGAGATCATTAAAACAGAAGCAAATGATGAAAACATCTGCCTCTGATTGAGTTAGCGTTGTCGGAGAAAAACCCCGCATTCCACATGTCCGGTATAGGGAAACTGATCAAATAACGCCATTCTGGTTACCTGGTGTGTCTGATGCAGGGTGGCCAGATTTTGACACAGTGTGATTGGGTTACATGAGATATACACAATTTGTCGATAGCTCTTCACCATGTTCAGTGTTGCTTCATCCAGCCCGCTACGCGGTGGGTCGATAAATATGGTTTCGCACTGATACTGTCGCAAGTCTATACCTTCCAGACGGTTAAACTGACGCGCGCCATTGATTGCCTGAGTGAACTCTTCCGCAGCCATACGAATGATTTGCACATTTTCAATGGCGTTGATTGCAATATTATACTGTGCAGCCGCGACAGAGGGTTTGGCGATTTCAGTCGCCAGCACACGATGAAAATTGCTAGCCAGTGCCAGAGAAAAGTTACCATTACCACAGTAGAGCTCTAAAAGATCCCCCTTTGAGCCTCGGGTGACATCCAGTGCCCATTCCAGCATATGAATATTGACGGCGGCATTTGGCTGCGTGAAACTGTTTTCTACCTGGCGATAGATAATTTCCTTGCCTGCCACCGTCAGAGATTCATCGACATAATCGTGGTCGAGGCAGATTTTTGTTTTTGCCGCCCGGCCAATCAGCTGCACATCAATACCTTCGGCGCGCAAATTGTCACGCAATACACTGGCGGCAACTTTCCACTCTTCTTCCAGTTTTCGATGGTACAGCAACGAAATGATAATCTTATTATTCATGGTTGACAGGTAGTCAATCTGGAACAGTTTAAAACGCAGTACCGGATTTTCGCGCACCGCGGCAATCATTTTTGGCATCATCTGATTAATCAAATGGCTGGCTGCCGGGAAGCTGTCGACACGCAAACGCTGTTTAGTCGCCTGATCAAACACAATATGGTAGAGGTCATCACCTTCATGCCAGATACGGAACTCGGCACGCATACGATAGTGGCTAACCGGGGAGCGAAAAACCTCCGCATCAGGTGCATAAAAGGGGGCCATCACCGCTTGCAGGCGTGAGACTTTTTCTGCCAGTTGGTTGTCGTACTGATCTGTCGGGAGATATTCGGGCGTCATCTTTAATCCTGATAATAAGCAAGCCAGCCGGGCGATTGTATGCATTCGTCAGGTGATGTCCAGTCTGAGGCAAAAGAAGAGGGCAACAATCTGGATTTCATCTGTTCTTAAACGTAGACTGCCCCAGCCGGTCTTCTGAAGTTAAAAGGGAATCCAGTGTGAATCTGGAGCTGACGCGCAGCGGTAAAGAGTGTCATGGTGAGTGCAACAGCAAACACTGTCCGGCAGGATGGGAAGTTTTCACCATTTATGACTATTAGCCCGAAGACCTGCCGGTGTGACGTCGCAACTTCTGAGATCATCGCGTGCTATCGATCACAGGTCTGCGGCATCCTGTTTAAAAGTGGATGCTTACTATAATGATGACAAAAAATTTATCACTGTTAACAGCACTGTCTGTAACAGTCTTCTCAGCCTTTGCTCAGGGCAAGGATAACAACGACACTCTGGTAGTAACTGCAAACCGTTTTCAGCAGCCAGTAAGCAGTGTACTTGCTGCCACATCGGTAGTGACACGGGAAGAGATTGAACGCTGGCAATCACAATCACTGACAGACATTTTACGTCGTCTGCCTGGTGTTGATATTGCGCAAAGTGGAGGGCGTGGCCAATTTTCGTCTCTCTTTATTCGCGGTACAAACTCCAGTCATGTTTTAATACTCATTGATGGTATTCGTCTTAACCAGGCCGGAGTGACGGGTTCATCTGACCTCAGCCAAATTCCTCTCTCTCTGATACAGAAAATTGAATATATACGAGGCCCGCGTTCCGCGGCCTATGGTTCTGATGCCATTGGTGGTGTGGTGAATATTATTACCACTCGTGACGAAGATGGTACTGATCTTGGAGCCTCCCTGGGATCTCATGGATATCAGAATTATGATCTCAGTACGCAGCAGACTGTGGGGAAGGGCACACGAGTAACTCTTGCGGGAAATTATGATTATACCAAAGGGTATGATGTGGTGGCTGATGGTAACACCGGCGGTCTGCGTCAACCTGACCGTGATGGTTTCATGAGTAAATCGTTATATGGGGCACTGGAGCAGCGTTTCTCAGAACAGTGGAGTGGTTTTGTTCGTGGCTATGGTTATGACAATCGCACGGCATATGACGGTTATTACAGCAGTTATGCTCCGAATCAACTGGTCGACACCCGACAGCTTTATAGCCAGACATGGAATGCCGGACTGCGCTTTAATGACGACATCTTCCATTCGCAATTCACTTCAAGCTACGGCCATAGCAAAGACTTTAACTATGATCCGCGCCTGGGTCGTTATGACATGAGTGCGACACTGGATGAAATTGAACAGTACAATTTACAATGAAGTAATGTTGTCGATGTAGGCACAGGTAATCTGGGGGCGGGCATTGACTGGCAGAAACAAAGTACCGAGCCCGGAACAAATTACGTAACCCGGGGTTATGACCAGCGCAACACTGGCGTTTATCTGACAGGGTTGCAGAAGCTTGGGGATTTTACTTTTGAAGCGGCTGCGCGCAATGATAACCACTCCGAATTTGGTCATCATGCGACCTGGCAGGGTAGCTCTGCATGGGAGTTTATTGATGGCTACCGTTTTATTGCCTCTTATGGCACGGCATTTAAAGCACCAAATCAGGGGCAGCTGTTTGGTTTTTACGGTAATAAGCAGTTAAATCCTGAACAGAGCAAACAGTGGGAAGGTGCTTTTGAAGGGCTGACTTACGGTGTTAACTGGAGAATCTCCGGTTACCGCAACATGATTGATGATCTGATTGATTTCAATAACCATACGCTAAGTTATTACAATGTTGGTAAAGCGAACATCAAAGGTATAGAAAGTACATTCTCTTTTGATACCGGCGAACTACAGCATAGCATCAGCTATGACTATCTTGATGCGCGCAATGGAATTACAAATGCGCCTCTCGCACGGCGAGCTAAACAACAAGTGAAATATCAGTTGGACTGGCAATGGCAGGCGCTGGACTGGAGCGTGACCTGGCATTATCTGGGAACACGTTACGATACGGATTACAACACTTACCAGAAGGTTAAAATGGGGGGTGTTAATTTGTGGGATGTTGCATTGTCTTATCCAGTCACCCCACAACTGACGGTTCGTGGTAGAATAGCTAACCTGTTTGATAAAGATTACGAGACAGTTTATGGCTATCAAACCACAGGAAGGGAGTATATTGTCAGCGGGAGTTACCGCTTCTGACCGCTTACGGCCAACACTATTAATCTTTGATTCAGGTGTTGGAGGTTTGTCCGTTTATGAGGAGATCCGGCAATTACTGCCGGATCTACATTATATCTACTTCTTTGATAATGCTGCTTTTCCCTACGGTGAAAAATCAGAAGATTTTATCGTCGATCGGGTAGTCAAAATTGTCGATACTGTCAGTCAGCATCACTCATTATCCCTGGTCGTTATTGCCTGCAACTCAGCCAGCACTGTCACCTTACCTGCACTGCGTGAAAAATTTACATTTCCTGTCGTGGGCGTTGTGCCGGCGATTAAACCCGCAGCACGCCTTACACGTAATGGAATTGTCGGGCTGCTGGCGACACGTGGAACCGTTGGTCGCCCATATACACATGAGCTGGTGGCTCATTTCGCCCGTGAGTGTAAAACAGAAATGTTGGGTTCAGCCGAACTTGTCGAGTTAGCTGAGTCAAAACTGCGCGGAGAAACGGTTTCTTTGGATGAGGTGCTACGGATATTGCATCCCTGGATCAGAATGAAAGAGCCGCCAGATACGGTGGTGCTGGGATGTACGCACTTCCCATTACTTTATGATGAGCTAAAAACAGTACTCAGCGAAGGAACACGGTTGGTTGATTCAGGAGCCGCCATTGCACGCAGGGCAGCATGGTTGTTGAAAAATGAGGTTGCAGGTACCGGTTCTTCAGAACCCAGTATGGCCTTTTGTACGGTGATGGATGAAAAAACTGAACAGTTGCGTCTTGTGTTACAACAGTATGGTTTTGTCAGTTTAAAACTATGTGCTGTCAGGCAGTGACAGAAAATCTAAAGTTTAATAAGGTTTTTTCAAAATAGTGCTTGCCTTCCTGCGCCAGCTCCCTATAATGCGCCTCCACTGACCGGGAACAAGGCTGAGAAGCTGACGGTAAGTGAGAGGCAGAGTGATAAATCACTTGACTCTGAAGCGGGAAAGCGTAGTATCTGCACCCCGCGCCACACGCGCTGTGGCACTGCTCTTTAACAATTTATCAGACAATCTGTGTGGGCACTCACAGGATTGATATCAGCATCTCCAGATGCAAAAAATATCAAGTCTTGAGTGAACACGTAATAAATTCATTACGACGTTTTTCTCGAGCATCGCTTACCGAGTGTAAGCAAATCAAGCTTTTAATTGAAGAGTTTGATCATGGCTCAGATTGAACGCTGGCGGCAGGCCTAACACATGCAAGTCGAACGGTAGCACAGAGAGCTTGCTCTTGGGTGACGAGTGGCGGACGGGTGAGTAATGTCTGGGAAACTGCCCGATGGAGGGGGATAACTACTGGAAACGGTGGCTAATACCGCATAACGTCTTCGGACTAAAGTGGGGGACCTTCGGGCCTCACACCATCGGATGTGCCCAGATGGGATTAGCTAGTAGGTGGGGTAAAGGCTCACCTAGGCGACGATCCCTAGCTGGTCTGAGAGGATGACCAGCCACACTGGAACTGAGACACGGTCCAGACTCCTACGGGAGGCAGCAGTGGGGAATATTGCACAATGGGCGCAAGCCTGATGCAGCCATGCCGCGTGTATGAAGAAGGCCTTCGGGTTGTAAAGTACTTTCAGCGGGGAGGAAGGGAGTGAGGTTAATAACCTTACTCATTGACGTTACCCGCAGAAGAAGCACCGGCTAACTCCGTGCCAGCAGCCGCGGTAATACGGAGGGTGCAAGCGTTAATCGGAATTACTGGGCGTAAAGCGCACGCAGGCGGTCTGTTAAGTCAGATGTGAAATCCCCGGGCTTAACCTGGGAACTGCATTTGAAACTGGCAGGCTTGAGTCTCGTAGAGGGGGGTAGAATTCCAGGTGTAGCGGTGAAATGCGTAGAGATCTGGAGGAATACCGGTGGCGAAGGCGGCCCCCTGGACGAAGACTGACGCTCAGGTGCGAAAGCGTGGGGAGCAAACAGGATTAGATACCCTGGTAGTCCACGCTGTAAACGATGTCGACTTGGAGGTTGTTCCCTTGAGGAGTGGCTTCCGGAGCTAACGCGTTAAGTCGACCGCCTGGGGAGTACGGCCGCAAGGTTAAAACTCAAATGAATTGACGGGGGCCCGCACAAGCGGTGGAGCATGTGGTTTAATTCGATGCAACGCGAAGAACCTTACCTGGCCTTGACATCCACAGAAGTTTGCAGAGATGCGAATGTGCCTTCGGGAACTGTGAGACAGGTGCTGCATGGCTGTCGTCAGCTCGTGTTGTGAAATGTTGGGTTAAGTCCCGCAACGAGCGCAACCCTTATCCTTTGTTGCCAGCGATTCGGTCGGGAACTCAAAGGAGACTGCCGGTGATAAACCGGAGGAAGGTGGGGATGACGTCAAGTCATCATGGCCCTTACGGCCAGGGCTACACACGTGCTACAATGGCGCATACAAAGAGAAGCGACCTCGCGAGAGCAAGCGGACCTCATAAAGTGCGTCGTAGTCCGGATCGGAGTCTGCAACTCGACTCCGTGAAGTCGGAATCGCTAGTAATCGTGGATCAGAATGCCACGGTGAATACGTTCCCGGGCCTTGTACACACCGCCCGTCACACCATGGGAGTGGGTTGCAAAAGAAGTAGGTAGCTTAACCTTCGGGAGGGCGCTTACCACTTTGTGATTCATGACTGGGGTGAAGTCGTAACAAGGTAACCGTAGGGGAACCTGCGGTTGGATCACCTCCTTACCTGAAGATACGGTTTTGTGAAGTGCTCACACAGATTGTCTGATAGAAAGTAATGAGCAGGACGGCTGCGAAGTCGCGACACTTTAGTGTCCCCTTCGTCTAGCGGTTAGGACTCCGCCCTTTCACGGCGGCAACAGGGGTTCGAATCCCCTAGGGGACGCCACCTGCCTGGTGACAGGTGAAAGATGTCTCCACAATATCTCAAAACTGCATTTACCTGCGGGTAAGTGGTGTTTGAGATATTTGCTCTTTAACAATCCGGAACAAGCTGAAAATTTGAAACGACATATTGTTCTCATTCTCCGTAATAAGAATGAAGTAATGATATGTTCGAGTCTCTCAAATGTTTGCAGTCTGCAAGCGTGTTAAACGCCTGTGGGTTGTGAGGTTAAGTGACTAAGCGTACACGGTGGATGCCCTGGCAGTCAGAGGCGATGAAGGGCGTGCTAATCTGCGATAAGCGTCGGTAAGGTGATATGAACCGCAACAGCCGACGATACCCGAATGGGGAAACCCAGTGCAATCCGTTGCACTATCATGTCATGAATACATAGTGGCATGAGGCGAACCGGGGGAACTGAAACATCTAAGTACCCCGAGGAAAAGAAATCAACCGAGATTCCCTGAGTAGCGGCGAGCGAAAGGGGAAGAGCCCGGAACCATCATCATCAGCTGTGTTAGTGGAAGCGTCTGGAAAGTCGCAGGATACAGGGTGAAACTCCCGTACACAAAAGCACAGTTGTTGTGAGTTCGAAGAGTAGGGCGGGACACGTGTTATCCTGTCTGAATATGGGGGGACCATCCTCCAAGGCTAAATACTCCTGACTGACCGATAGTGAACCAGTACCGTGAGGGAAAGGCGAAAAGAACCCCGGCGAGGGGAGTGAAACAGAACCTGAAACCGTGTACGTACAAGCAGTGGGAGCCTACTAGTTGGGTGACTGCGTACCTTTTGTATAATGGGTCAGCGACTTATATTCTGTAGCAAGGTTAACCGTATAGGGGAGCCGCAGGGAAACCGAGTCTTAACTGGGCGTTAAGTTGCAGGGTATAGACCCGAAACCCGGTGATCTAGCCATGGGCAGGTTGAAGGTTGGGTAACACTAACTGGAGGACCGAACCGACTAATGTTGAAAAATTAGCGGATGACTTGTGGCTGGGGGTGAAAGGCCAATCAAACCGGGAGATAGCTGGTTCTCCCCGAAAGCTATTTAGGTAGCGCCTCGTGAACTCATCTTCGGGGGTAGAGCACTGTTTCGGCTAGGGGGCCATCCCGGCTTACCAACCCGATGCAAACTACGAATACCGAAGAATGTTATCACGGGAGACACACGGCGGGTGCTAACGTCCGTCGTGAAGAGGGAAACAACCCAGACCGCCAGCTAAGGTCCCAAAGTCATGGTTAAGTGGGAAACGATGTGGGAAGGCCCAGACAGCCAGGATGTTGGCTTAGAAGCAGCCATCATTTAAAGAAAGCGTAATAGCTCACTGGTCGAGTCGGCCTGCGCGGAAGATGTAACGGGGCTAAACCATGCACCGAAGCTGCGGCAGCGACACTATGTGTTGTTGGGTAGGGGAGCGTTCTGTAAGCCGTTGAAGGTGAACTGTGAGGTTTGCTGGAGGTATCAGAAGTGCGAATGCTGACATAAGTAACGATAAAGCGGGTGAAAAGCCCGCTCGCCGGAAGACCAAGGGTTCCTGTCCAACGTTAATCGGGGCAGGGTGAGTCGACCCCTAAGGCGAGGCCGAAAGGCGTAGTCGATGGGAAACGGGTTAATATTCCCGTACTTGTTGTTACTGCGAAGGGGGGACGGAGAAGGCTATGTTATCCGGGCGACGGTTGTCCCGGTTTAAGCGTGTAGGCTGGTGTTCCAGGTAAATCCGGAGCACTAAGGCTGAGGCGTGATGACGAGGTACTACGGTACTGAAGTAACAAATGCCCTGCTTCCAGGAAAAGCCTCTAAGCATCAGGTAACGATAAATCGTACCCCAAACCGACACAGGTGGTCAGGTAGAGAATACCAAGGCGCTTGAGAGAACTCGGGTGAAGGAACTAGGCAAAATGGTGCCGTAACTTCGGGAGAAGGCACGCTGGTGCGTAGGTGGAGGGACTTGCTCCCCGAGCCGAAGCCAGTCGAAGATACCAGCTGGCTGCAACTGTTTATTAAAAACACAGCACTGTGCAAACACGAAAGTGGACGTATACGGTGTGACGCCTGCCCGGTGCCGGAAGGTTAATTGATGGGGTTATCCGTAAGGAGAAGCTCTTGATTGAAGCCCCGGTAAACGGCGGCCGTAACTATAACGGTCCTAAGGTAGCGAAATTCCTTGTCGGGTAAGTTCCGACCTGCACGAATGGCGTAATGATGGCCAGGCTGTCTCCACCCGAGACTCAGTGAAATTGAACTCGCTGTGAAGATGCAGTGTACCCGCGGCAAGACGGAAAGACCCCGTGAACCTTTACTACAGCTTGACACTGAACATTGAACCTTGATGTGTAGGATAGGTGGGAGGCACTGAAGTGCGGACGCCAGTCTGCATGGAGCCGACCTTGAAATACCACCCTTTAATGTTTGATGTTCTAACCTGGCGCCGTAATCCGGCGTGGGGACAGTGTCTGGTGGGTAGTTTGACTGGGGCGGTCTCCTCCCAAAGAGTAACGGAGGAGCACGAAGGTTGGCTAATCCTGGTCGGACATCAGGAGGTTAGTGCAATGGCAAAAGCCAGCTTGACTGCGAGAGTGACGGCTCGAGCAGGTGCGAAAGCAGGTCATAGTGATCCGGTGGTTCTGAATGGAAGGGCCATCGCTCAACGGATAAAAGGTACTCCGGGGATAACAGGCTGATACCGCCCAAGAGTTCATATCGACGGCGGTGTTTGGCACCTCGATGTCGGCTCATCACATCCTGGGGCTGAAGTAGGTCCCAAGGGTACGGCTGTTCGCCGTTTAAAGTGGTACGCGAGCTGGGTTTAGAACGTCGTGAGACAGTTCGGTCCCTATCTGCCGTGGGCGCTGGAGAACTGAGAGGGGTTGCTCCTAGTACGAGAGGACCGGAGTGAACGCACCACTGGTGTACGGGTTGTGATGCCAATTGCATTGCCCGGTAGCTAAGTGCGGAAAAGATAAGCGCTGAAAGCATCTAAGCGCGAAACTTGCCTCGAGATGAGTTCTCCCTGAGACTTTAAGTTTCCTGAAGGGACGTTGAAGACGACGACGTTGATAGGCCGGGTGTGTAAGCGCAGCGATGCGTTGAGCTAACCGGTACTAATGACCCGAGAGGCTTAACCTTACAACGCCAGAGGCGTTTAGAGAGACAGAATTTTCAGCTTGATTCACCGGATTTTAGAAAAATTTAGCGGATTAGAAAAATTTAGCGGAAACGAAAGATTTTGTGCTGAAGCAAGGCGGCAACCGAGACGATGAGAAGGAGCATACGCTGGTATGTGACTGAACATCGCGATAGCAGCCAACGCAGCAGCAGTGCAAAAGATTTGTTTCTGGCACCAAGAATTTGCCTGGCGGCAGTAGCGCGGTGGTCCCACCTGACCCCATGCCGAACTCAGAAGTGAAACGCCGTAGCGCCGATGGTAGTGTGGGGTCTCCCCATGCGGAGTAGGGAACTGCCAGGCATCAAACAGAAAAGCCCTGCACATCGTGCAGGGCTTTTTTTTATGCTGATTTTTATATATCACTTATATCCCGTATAACGTTCTATTATGATTTTTTTAATTAACCGAGAATAACGGAGGCGTTACCATGAATCATTTAAGAAATCATCACAGGCGGATTAAAGAATAATAATTTATTGAATTTTTTAATGTCTATCTAATAATCACTTCTTATCCAGCCTGCCTGTTTTACCTCAATGCATATTAGCGGTTTGTATAAAAATACTGTTAGCTAAATTACATTACCCGAGTCGATAAAGACGTTGAAAACGTATTATTTCAGTGATGTTATAGCAGGGAAAACCGTATTTGCTATTGACGGCGTGTCAATCATGTAAAATAAATGAATATATACGGATACTTTCAGAGATGGTTTCTCTGATTGCATCAAAAAAACATGGATAGAAGGTTTGGCGATCAAACAGTTGCTAAAACAGCGACATTACCTGACATGGTGAAAATTGTCGGGATGCCAGATTTTCATCCGGAAAAAGGTTATCCTGTTGGTGCTGCTTTTTTTCAAGCGACACCATTTATCCCGTTCTGATCGGAAACGATATCGGTTGTGGCATGGCGTTATGACAACTGGATATTCAGGTGGCAGGCTGAAGCTGGATAAACTGGAAACATCTATCAGTAATATCAATACTCCTATTGAAAGAGAAAAATACAATTTAGGTACAATAGGTGGTGGCAATCACTTTGCAGAATTACAGAAAGTGGATTGCATTTATGCGCCGGGAATATTTTCCGACTATCAGCTCTCGCAAGACACATTGTTTTTGCTGGTGCATTCAGGCTCTCGTGGTTTAGGAGAGGCAATTTTTCAAAGAGTCAGAGGCACTGAACATAACGGTTGAACTGCCGGAACACGAGCCAGGCCGCTACCCTGATACCAGTCAATCAGTTTTACTGTGTAGTCGTGAACTGGCAGAAATACTCATCCAGCGTTGTCCTGGAACCATTCTATGGGTGTGTCGTAGTCCTTACCGGCCAGAGCGTAAGGCTAAAAACTGGTTTATTGGTGTTAACTGTCTGGCTCAACCAGAAACGATGGCAGAGTGAAGTTGGCTTCGAAACCATTAAATCATAAGGATTCGGGGGCGGCATGTGAATAAAACAAAGTCCGCGGTGCCGGCGACTCGCCTGCTTACGGGGATTACCGTCAGGATCCAGTCTGAACGTAGTCAGCATGCGAATAAACGGATGGCTAAGTTAATGCTGGCACACAAGCTCTCTGAATATCAGAAATAGAAACATCAGCAAAATAAGAGGGCATTGCATCAGCACCATCAGCACCATCAGCAGGTGGAGCGTGGCCATGCCAGCCGGGTATTTTACGGCAATAAGTTCTATGGGCAGGCGTAATTCAATTCTGACAAAAGAACTCACTAAGAGCCCTTTAGTTTTACGCAATGCACTGATCCGTCTGGAAAGATGAGGTAGACTAGCCACATCACCGTCACTACAGGGCGCTTTTATGTACAGTCCGACTCTTTCATTAAAGGCATTGAATAGCTTTCAGCTTGATAATTACGCTGCTCATATTGTTTATGCCTCCAGTATTGATCAACTTTGTCATGCCTCGCAGGCGAGCTGTGAACGGCAGCAACCTTTTCTGGTGATCGGTGAAGGAAGTAATCTACTGTTTCTGGAAAATTTCTCAGGCACCGCCATCGTCAATCGCCTGAAAGGGATAACTCAGCATGAGAGCGCGCAAGCATGGCATTTGCATGTTGGAGCAGGCGAAAACTGGCATGAGTTAGTCAGATACTCCCTGTCTGCAGGTTATGGCGGACTGGAAAACCTGGCCATGATTCCCGGTTGTGTTGGTTCAGCACCAATACAGAATATTGGGGCCTACGGTGTAGAACTGAAAAATTACTGCGAATATGTTGATGTGCTTGCGCTGAATACCGGTGTAACGGAACGGCTTACTGCAGCAGAGTGTTATTTTGGCTATCGCGACAGTATTTTTAAACATCAATATCATGATGGATATGTCATTACTGCAGTCGGGCTGATACTGCCTAAGGATTGGCAACCGGTGCTTGAGTATGGTGAACTCAAATTACTGGATAAAATGACGATCACGCCACAAGTTATTTTTGATGAAGTGTGCAGAATTCGACGACTGAAACTACCCGATCCACACGTAACGGGTAATGCGGGCAGTTTTTTTAAGAATCCCCTGGTGAGTAGTGAACATGCGCAGATGATAAAAGCAGAGTTTCCTGAAGTGCCGATCTATTTACAGCCGAATGGTAGTGTAAAACTGGCGGCAGGCTGGCTGATAGAACAATGCGGATTAAAAGGATACCGTTGTGGTGGGGCTGCAGTGCATTCAAGCCAGGCACTGGTACTGATCAATACTGGTCGGGCAACCAGCGATGATATTGTGCAACTGGCGAAAGTTGTTCGCCAAAAGGTCGCAGAGCGTTTCGGTGTCTGGCTGGAGCCTGAGGTGCGTTTTATTGCTGCAGCGGGTGAAGTGGACGCCACAGGAGTATTATCGTGAAAGATTATCGCGTACCGCTGACGCTGGTTGGTATTTTAGCTGATGGTGAATGTCACTCAGGGGAACAGCTTGGCGAACAGATGGGAATGAGCCGCGCAGCGGTTAATAAGCATATCCAAACCCTTAAATCATGGGGGTTAACAGTGACGACGGTGACGGGTAAAGGGTATCGTCTTCCTGCACCGATAACACTGTTAAATGAAGACAAAATCAGTGCGCAACTCACATCAGGCCGATTAACAGTTATCCCGGTCATTGATTCGACCAATCAATATATGCTTGAGAATATGGAACTCTTAGATTCAGGGGATGCCTGTGTGGCTGAGTATCAGCAAGCCGGACGGGGACGACGCGGACGGCAATGGTTTTCTCCTTTTGGTAGTAATCTTTATCTGTCGATGTACTGGCGACTGGAACAAGGGCCAGCGGCAGCCATGGGGTTAAGCCTCGTAATCGGCATCATTATTGCGGAAGTATTACGTGCGCAGAGTGGGGCGGATGTCAGAGTAAAATGGCCAAATGACCTTTATCTTCAGGATCGTAAACTGGCAGGCATCCTGGTTGAACTTACCGGAAAAACAGGCGATGCGGCGCATATAGTCATCGGCGCTGGGATTAATATTGCGATGCAACAGGGTGACAAGGATATCATCAGTCAGCAATGGATAAATTTACAAGAAGCAGGCGTCGACGTTGATCGAAATACCCTCACTGCAACTTTGGTAAATGAAATGCGTATGGCGTTGTCAACATTTGAAAAACAAGGTCTCGGCCCTTTTATTGAACGCTGGCGCTCGCTGGATAATTTCATCGATCGGCCTGTCAGGCTTTTAATTGGTGAGAAAGTGATAACGGGTATTGCAAGAGGAATTGACTCACAGGGAGGATTACTTCTTGAACAGGATGGTAAGTGTACTGCATGGGTAGGAGGGGAGATATCACTGCGTCCGGATAAATAAAATGAGTGCTATTATCTGAGAACAGTTACTCACCCTATGAGTTCAACATCAGATGACCACTAACGGCGGTGATTGATCGTTTTACGAGTACCGTGGCAGTTAGTGGTGGTGGTTTACTTGCGTAGTTTTACACGATCCACCGCGTGACCGACACTTTTTGTCATGATCAGGCTGGCTCTCTCACGCGTTGGGAGGATGTTTTCTTTTAGATTCAATAAATTAATTTCATTCCATAGCTGTTTGGCAGTGGCAATAGTTTCTGCTTCTGAAAGTCGGGCATAATGGTGAAAATAAGATGCGGGATCAGTAAAAGCGCTTTCACGGAATTTAAGAAAACGGTTGATATACCACTTTTCTAATAATGTTTCCGGTGCATCAACGTAGATAGAAAAATCGACAAAGTCTGACACAAAAACATGGTGAGGATCTTCAGGATAATCCATACCACTTTGCAATACATTCAGCCCCTCAAGGATCAGGATATCCGGCTGTTGAATATGTTTGTCGCCACCCGGGATAACATCATAAATCAGGTGAGAATAAACAGGTGCAGTGACCTGATGAGCACCGGATTTCAATGCTGAAACGAATTTCACCAACCGCTGAATATCGTAGGATTGGGGAAAACCTTTCTTCTTCATCAAACCACGGGCTTTCAATACCTCGTTAGGATGCAGAAAACCATCAGTGGTTATCAGCTCGACACTGCGGTGCTCAGGCCAGCGACTTAGCAGAGCCTGTAATACTCTGGCAGTGGTACTTTTTCCTACAGCAACACTTCCGGCAATGCTGATAATGTAGGGTACTTTTTCGCTTTGTGTGCCGAGAAACTGCCCGAGCACAGTCTGACGGCCCAGATTGGAATTGATATAGAAATTAAGTAATCGGGAAAGGGGCAAGTAGATCTCTGCGACCTCTTCCAGAGACAACTCTTCATTAATACCTTTCAACCGGGCAATTTCTTCTTCGGTCAGCGTCATAGGTACAGTATTGCGTAGGGCTGCCCATTGAGCGCGGCTGAACTCCATGTAAGGAGTGGCTAATACTGGATTTTTTATTCGCATAGAGCTTTATCCGAAGAAATCTGTCACAGGCCGCTTCTGCCGATGCGTATAGTTGCTTCGATAGCCGTGGTCCAAAAAATAGTTCTGCGAGGTTAACATCAGGTGACGTGAAGCAGAAGAAAAAAATAGCCAGCTCGATGAATGAAGGACGATAACTAGGCATAAATGAAGGTCGGAGTGATGAGCTGGGCGTATCAGGTCGATACTGCTGATAGCAGAAAACTGTATTTTATTCCCGACGAATAAGGCTGATTTGCAAATAGTGCAACTACAGAGATGTCAGCCCTGGTGTGAAAATCGTGATTATTGTTTTTTCTCAGCGAAAAAAGAGACACTTTTTTGCAGCAGGAAGATGAATAAACAGTGTCTGTGCGGGACAAATGATCTGATGACGAAAAATTCTGATGTTTATTTGAACACATTTACCCCTGATTGATGTCATTTTAACCCCGGATGCACAAATAGTAAGCATTAAGAAAAAAAACATCATTTTTTTGTTGCATCATCCGCCGACCCTCCCTAGAATGCGCCTCACTTGATGCCGGCTTAGCTCAGTAGGTAGAGCAACTGACTTGTAATCAGTAGGTCACCAGTTCGATTCCGGTAGCCGGCACCATCAAGTAAATGTAGTAAGGTGGGGTTCCCGAGCGGCCAAAGGGAGCAGACTGTAAATCTGCCGTCATCGACTTCGAAGGTTCGAATCCTTCCCCCACCACCATTCAGACTTAGCTAACGCGAAGTCAGGGTCATCAAGCATAAGCAGGTTGACTCGAGTGATAAGAAACTTTATCACTCACAAGCTACAGAAAGAACAGGTAGCCGAGTTCCAGGATGCGGGCATCGTATAATGGCTATTACCTCAGCCTTCCAAGCTGATGATGCGGGTTCGATTCCCGCTGCCCGCTCCAAGCCGTGCTGATATGGCTCAGTTGGTAGAGCGCACCCTTGGTAAGGGTGAGGTCCCCAGTTCGACTCTGGGTATCAGCACCACTTCTATATCTCCCTCCCTGATTCTTCACTGTATACTCAATTCAACAGTCGGGCTTTTGCCCGGTTGATGTGGTGATATCACCGATTTATCCGTGTCTTAGAGGGACAAGCGATGTCTAAAGAAAAATTTGAACGTTCCAAACCGCACGTCAACGTTGGTACTATCGGCCACGTTGACCACGGTAAAACGACTCTGACTGCTGCTATCACTACCGTTCTGGCTAAAACCTACGGTGGTTCTGCACGTGCTTTCGACCAGATCGATAACGCACCAGAAGAAAAAGCGCGTGGTATCACCATCAACACTTCTCACGTTGAGTACGATACTCCAACGCGTCACTACGCACACGTTGACTGCCCCGGACACGCCGACTATGTGAAAAACATGATCACGGGTGCTGCGCAGATGGATGGTGCAATTCTGGTGGTTGCGGCAACTGATGGCCCTATGCCTCAGACGCGTGAGCACATCCTGCTCGGCCGTCAGGTTGGTGTACCTTACATCATCGTGTTCCTGAACAAGTGTGACATGGTTGATGATGAAGAGCTGCTGGAACTGGTTGAGATGGAAGTGCGTGACCTGCTGTCACAGTATGACTTCCCGGGTGATGATACACCAATCGTTCACGGTTCAGCGCTGAAAGCACTGGAAGGTGACGCAGCGTGGGAAGCGAAAATCATCGAACTGGCGGGTTACCTGGACAGCTACATCCCAGAGCCAGAGCGTGCGATTGACAAGCCATTCCTGCTGCCAATCGAAGACGTATTCTCAATTTCCGGTCGTGGTACAGTAGTTACCGGTCGTGTAGAGCGCGGTATCGTTAAAGTCGGTGAAGAAGTTGAAATCGTTGGTATCAAAGATACAGTGAAATCAACCTGTACCGGTGTTGAGATGTTCCGTAAACTGCTGGACGAAGGTCGTGCAGGTGAGAACTGTGGTATTCTGCTGCGTGGTATCAAGCGTGAAGATATCCAGCGTGGTCAGGTTCTGGCTAAACCAGGTTCAATCAAGCCACACACTAAATTTGAGTCAGAAGTTTATATTCTGTCTAAAGATGAAGGTGGTCGTCATACTCCATTCTTCAAAGGCTACCGTCCACAGTTCTACTTCCGTACTACTGACGTGACAGGGACTATCGAACTGCCAGAAGGCGTAGAGATGGTAATGCCTGGTGACAACATTCAGATGATCGTGACCCTGATTCACCCAATCGCGATGGATGATGGTCTGCGTTTCGCTATCCGTGAAGGTGGCCGTACCGTAGGTGCAGGTGTTGTTGCTAAAATTATCGCTTAATTGCCGATACTATTTGACGTGACATACATGAAAAGGGCATCATTTGATGCCCTTTTTTGCTCGCTGTAACGCAGAACCTGATTCATCAGTGATTGACAGGGTTGATCATTGCTGAGGCAGGCTCTGAAGCGCGGCGATTTATGCCGGATATGAGATAGTCATCGTGTTATCCGGTCCGATGCCCCATTTAAGATGGGGTACAGTATTTGATTGAAAGTGACAGGTTGGGTTATGAGTGCTAATACCGAAGCTCAAGGGAGCGGGCGCGGCCTCGAAGTGATTAAATGGTCAGTCGTTGTACTGCTATTGCTCGTTGCTATCCTTGGTAATTATTATTATCGCGAAGTGGGTCTGTTTATTCGCGCCTTGGCCGTGGTGATTTTAATTGCACTGGCAGGCGGAATTGCCCTGCTGACCACGAAAGGCAAAGCAACATTAGCCTTTGCGCGTGAAGCGAGAATGGAAGCGAAGAAGGTGATATGGTCCACTCGCCAGGAAACACTGCATACTACGCTGATTGTTGCCGCAGTAACTGCAGTTATGTCACTGATTTTATGGGGTCTGGATGGTATCCTGGTCCGTCTGATATCGTTTATTACTGGCCTGAGGTTCTGAGATGTCTGAAGCTCCCAAAAAGCGCTGGTACGTCGTACAGGCGTTCTCCGGTTTCGAAGGGCGCGTAGCGCAATCGCTGCGTGAGCACATCAAATTACACAACATGGAAGACTTGTTCGGTGAGGTGATGGTACCAACCGAAGAGGTGGTTGAAATTCGCAGTGGACAGCGACGCAAAAGCGAACGCAAATTCTTCCCGGGCTATGTGCTGGTACAGATGCAGATGAATGATGCAAGCTGGCACTTGGTACGGAGCGTTCCACGGGTTATGGGTTTCATCGGCGGTACGTCTGACCGACCTGCACCAATCAGCGATAAAGAAGTTGATGCGATCATGAATCGTCTGCAGCAAGTTGGTGATAAACCACGGCCTAAAACTATGTTTGAACCCGGTGAGATGGTGCGTGTTAATGACGGTCCGTTTGCCGATTTCAATGGTGTAGTTGAAGAAGTCGATTACGAAAAGAGCCGCCTGAAGGTTTCTGTCTCCATTTTTGGTCGCGCGACCCCTGTGGAACTGGACTTCGGGCAGGTTGAGAAAGGGTAATTTTTCAGCGTGCTCTGCGGTGACTGTGGTTTACCATGGTTTCATTGCCGGAGTTTGCACCCATTCTGCTTGCACAAGGCGCGAAATTACTCTACTATTTCGCGCCTTTGTTTTTTACTCGTCATAGTGACGTGTAAATATTAATCACGGGGAGCTCTTTCACCGAGCGTTATTACCCATTAGAGGATGAATTATGGCTAAGAAAGTACAAGCCTACGTTAAACTGCAGGTTTCTGCAGGTATGGCGAACCCAAGTCCACCGGTTGGTCCGGCTCTGGGTCAGCAGGGCGTTAACATCATGGAATTCTGTAAAGCATTTAATGCCAAAACGGATTCTTTGGAAAAAGGCCTGCCAATTCCGGTTGTTATTACTGTCTACTCTGACCGTTCTTTCACTTTTGTTACCAAAACACCACCGGCTGCCGTGTTGCTGAAAAAAGCAGCTGGCATTAAGTCTGGTTCTGGTAAGCCGAACAAAGATAAAGTCGGTAAAGTGTCACGTGCTCAGGTACGTGAAATTGCAGAGACAAAAGCTGCGGACATGACGGGTGCTGATATTGAAGCGATGACGCGTTCAATCGAAGGTACTGCTCGTTCCATGGGCCTGGTAGTAGAGGACTAAGAAATGGCTAAACTGACCAAGCGCATGCGCGTAATTCGCGACAAAGTTGACTCAACCAAACAATACGATATCAACGAAGCTGTTGCCCTGCTCAAAGAGCTGGCTACTGCTAAGTTCGTTGAAAGCATTGATGTGGCAGTAAACTTAGGGATTGATGCCCGTAAATCAGACCAGAACGTTCGTGGTGCGACTGTTTTACCTCACGGTACAGGTCGTTCTGTTCGTGTTGCTGTGTTTACCCAGGGCCCTAATGCTGAAGCAGCGAAAGCCGCAGGTGCTGAGCTGGTAGGCATGGAAGATCTGGCTGATCAGATCAAAAAAGGTGAGATGAACTTCGACGTGGTTATTGCATCTCCTGATGCGATGCGTGTTGTTGGACAATTGGGCCAGGTTCTTGGTCCTCGTGGTCTGATGCCAAACCCGAAAGTCGGAACAGTGACTCCGAACGTTGCCGAAGCAGTGAAAAATGCTAAAGCAGGTCAGGTTCGTTATCGTAACGATAAAAACGGTATCATCCATACCACTATCGGTAAGGTTGATTTCGATACTGACAAACTGAAAGAGAACCTTGAAGCTCTGCTGGTTGCGCTGAAAAGAGCAAAACCGTCTCAGGCAAAAGGTGTCTTTATTAAGAAAGTCAGCCTCTCTACCACTATGGGTGCTGGGGTTGCAATCGATCAGGCTGGCCTGAGCGCTGCAGTAAGCTAATTCGCTTTACGTGGGACAAAGATTACTTTAGAATCTTTGCCCCATCGTTCTGTCAAACAGACAGGTACTTTTTTTCGGTTGGAGCCTGGCCTTAACCAGGCCTTCGTCCAAGACCGCAGGCGTTCCATCTGATGGAACTTAATTTCCTGCGTAGACGGTGACAGAACCTGAAGACATTTCTTTACTGGATTC
The DNA here is from genome assembly GCA_964016415.1 of Erwinia sp. Taxonomy (NCBI): domain Bacteria; kingdom Pseudomonadati; phylum Pseudomonadota; class Gammaproteobacteria; order Enterobacterales; family Erwiniaceae; genus Erwinia; species Candidatus Erwinia impunctatus. The sequence goes on from OZ024666.1 coordinate 3,433,273, forward strand.
TGCTCACCGTGTTTTAGCGCCTGTTAATGGCAACATTTCAGGTGAAGTGAGTTCCGGGGAAATTCATCTCCGGCCTAAAATCCAGGAGCAAAAGCTAATGGCATTAAATCTTCAAGACAAACAAGCGATTGTTGCTGAAGTCAGCGAAGTGGCCAAAGGTGCGCTGTCTGCCGTCGTTGCCGATTCTCGTGGCGTGACGGTAGATAAAATGACTGAACTGCGTAAAGCAGGTCGTGAAGCTGGCGTTTATATGCGTGTTGTTCGTAACACCTTACTGCGCCGGGTTGTTGAAGGTACTCAGTTTGAGTGCCTGAAAGACGCGTTTATCGGTCCGACTTTGATTGCCTACTCAATGGAACATCCAGGCGCTGCTGCCCGTTTGTTCAAAGATTTCGCGAAAGCGAATGCAAAGTTTGAGATCAAAGCCGCTGCCTTTGAAGGTGAGCTGATCCCAGCCGCTCAAATCGATCGTCTGGCAACGCTGCCAACTTACGAAGAAGCACTGGCACGTCTGATGTCGACCATGAAAGAAGCCGCTGCTGGCAAACTGGTTCGTACTCTGGCTGCTGTACGCGACGCCAAAGAAGCGGCTTAAGCCCTTTTTTACGACGCACTTTAACGTATACACTATTTCTGATTTACAGGAACAATTGTTATGTCTATTACTAAAGATCAAATTCTTGAAGCCGTTGCCGCTATGTCCGTGATGGATGTTGTTGAGCTGGTTTCTGCAATGGAAGAAAAATTCGGTGTTTCTGCTGCTGCTGCTGTCGCTGTTGCTGCTGGCCCAGCTGAAGCTGCTGAAGAAAAAACTGAATTCGACGTTGTACTGAAAGCTATCGGCGCTAACAAAGTTGCCGTTATCAAAGCAGTACGTGGCGCAACTGGTCTGGGTCTGAAAGAAGCTAAAGATCTGGTTGAGTCTGCACCTGCTGCCCTGAAAGAAGGCATCAGCAAAGACGACGCTGAAGCTCTGAAGAAAGCACTGGAAGAAGCTGGCGCTGAAGTTAAAGTTAAATAAGCCTGACTTTCAGTTTACAGCCTGATAGTGTATTCTCAGGCTGATGGCTGGTGACTCTTTGGTCACCAGCCTTTTTGCGCTCTACTGCAGCAATGGGCTTTTCACACTGTTTACCCATTGATTTGCTTAATATCTTTTTCTATCGACGACTTAATATATTGCCCGTCTTGTCTTCTGCAGGCAATGAAATGATTTAAGAGTGATAGAAAAGAGGTATTACGGGAAATTTTTTACAATTCCGGCTACAGAAATAGTGTTGTATGAACTGTCCTCTATCGGACGGACAGAAAGGTACTACTTTTCAGCGAGTTGAGGAACCCAATGGTTTACTCCTATACCGAGAAAAAACGCATTCGTAAGGATTTCGGGAAACGCCCACAAGTTCTGGACATCCCTTATCTCCTTTCTATCCAGCTTGATTCGTTCCAGAAGTTCATCGAACAAGATCCTGAAGGCCAATATGGTCTGGAAGCTGCTTTCCGTTCCGTGTTTCCGATCCAGAGTTACAGCGGGAACTCTGAGCTACAGTATGTCAGCTACCGTCTTGGTGAACCTGTTTTCGATGTCAAGGAGTGCCAGATCCGTGGCGTGACCTACTCTGCGCCATTACGCGTCAAACTCCGCCTGGTCATTTATGAGCGCGAAGCGCCTGAAGGCACAGTAAAAGACATCAAAGAGCAAGAAGTCTACATGGGTGAAATTCCACTCATGACTGACAACGGTACTTTTGTCATCAACGGTACTGAAAGGGTTATTGTTTCGCAGCTGCATCGTAGCCCGGGCGTTTTCTTTGACAGTGATAAAGGAAAAACGCACTCTTCGGGTAAAGTATTGTATAACGCGCGAATCATTCCTTATCGTGGTTCGTGGCTCGACTTTGAGTTTGATCCTAAAGATAATCTGTTTGTCCGTATTGACCGTCGGCGTAAGTTGCCTGCGACCATTATCCTGCGGGCGCTGAACTACACAACGGATCAGATTCTCGACCTGTTCTTCGATAAAGTGGCTTTCGAAATCACCAACAATAAACTGCAGATGGAACTTATTCCTGATCGTTTACGTGGTGAGACAGCCTCATTCGATATCGAATCCAACGGCACGACTTATGTTGAGAAAGGTCGCCGCATTACCGCACGCCACATCCGCCAGCTGGAAAAAGATAGCGTAGCCAGTATTGAAGTACCGGTGGAGTACATTATCGGTAAAATTGCTGCGCGTGATTATATCGATGAAGCGACTGGCGAGCTGATCGTTGCTGCTAACATGGAGCTGTCACTGGATTTGCTGGCGAAACTGAGCCAGGCAGGTTATAAGCGCATTGAAACGCTGTTCACCAATGATCTTGATCACGGTGCTTATATGTCGGAAACACTGCGTGTTGACCCGACCAATGACCGACTCAGTGCGCTGGTCGAAATTTATCGCATGATGCGTCCTGGTGAACCACCGACACGTGAAGCGGCTGAAAACCTGTTCGAGAACCTGTTCTTCTCTGAAGACCGCTACGATCTGTCTGCGGTTGGCCGTATGAAGTTCAACCGTTCTCTGCTGCGTGACGAGATCGAAGGATCCGGTATTCTGAGCAAAGAAGACATCATTGAAGTGATGAAGAAGCTCATCGGCATCCGTAACGGTATTGGCGAAGTGGATGATATCGACCACCTCGGTAACCGTCGTATCCGTTCCGTAGGCGAAATGGCTGAGAACCAGTTCCGTGTTGGTCTGGTTCGTGTTGAGCGTGCGGTGAAAGAGCGTCTGTCCCTGGGCGACCTGGACACCCTGATGCCTCAGGATATGATCAACGCCAAGCCAATCTCTGCCGCAGTGAAAGAGTTCTTCGGTTCGAGCCAGCTGTCACAGTTTATGGATCAGAACAACCCGTTGTCTGAGATCACCCATAAACGTCGTATCTCCGCACTCGGCCCAGGCGGTCTGACACGTGAGCGTGCTGGCTTTGAGGTACGTGACGTGCATCCAACCCACTACGGTCGTGTTTGCCCTATCGAAACACCGGAAGGTCCGAACATCGGTCTGATCAACTCACTTTCTGTGTATGCACAGACCAATGAGTACGGTTTCCTTGAAACGCCTTACCGTCGCGTTGTCGATGGTAAAGTGGGTGATGAAATTCATTACCTCTCCGCGATTGAAGAGGGTAACTATGTGATCGCTCAGGCAAACACCAACCTTGCTGAGGATGGTAGTTTTGTCGATGATCTGGTCACCTGCCGTAGCAAGGGCGAATCGAGCCTGTTCAGCCGTGATCAGGTTGACTATATGGACGTTTCGACTCAGCAGGTGGTTTCAGTTGGTGCATCGTTGATTCCATTCCTGGAGCATGATGATGCTAACCGCGCCTTAATGGGTGCGAACATGCAACGTCAGGCAGTGCCTACTTTACGTGCTGATAAGCCACTGGTTGGTACTGGTATGGAGCGCGCTGTAGCGGTTGACTCAGGGGTGACTGCAGTCGCAAAACGTGGTGGTACCGTACAGTATGTCGATGCGTCACGTATCGTTATCAAGGTCAATGAAGATGAAATGTACCCGGGTGAAGCGGGCATTGATATCTATAACCTGACCAAGTACACCCGTTCTAACCAGAACACCTGTATTAATCAGATGCCTTGCGTCTCTCTGGGTGAGCCGGTTGAGCGTGGCGATGTGCTGGCTGACGGTCCATCGACTGATTTAGGTGAACTGGCGCTGGGTCAGAACATGCGTGTGGCATTTATGCCATGGAATGGTTACAACTTCGAAGACTCCATTCTCGTTTCTGAGCGCGTCGTCCAGGAAGACCGTTTCACTACCATTCACATTCAGGAACAGGCTTGCGTATCCCGTGATACTAAACTGGGGCCAGAAGAGATCACTGCCGATATCCCGAACGTCGGTGAAGCGGCGCTTTCTAAACTGGATGAATCCGGTATCGTTTACATTGGTGCGGAAGTGACTGGTGGCGATATTCTGGTGGGTAAAGTGACACCAAAAGGTGAAACACAGCTCACACCGGAAGAGAAACTGCTGCGTGCTATCTTCGGTGAGAAAGCGTCGGATGTTAAAGACTCTTCTCTGCGCGTACCTAATGGGGTTTCCGGTACAGTGATCGATGTTCAGGTCTTTACGCGTGATGGCGTAGAGAAAGACAAGCGTGCACTGGAAATCGAAGAGATGCAGCTCAAGCAGGCGAAGAAAGATTTGTCTGAAGAGTTACAGATTCTCGAAGCGGGCTTATTCAGTCGTATTCGTGCTGCGCTGATCTCAGGCGGTGTTGAAGCTGAGAAACTTGACAAATTGCCACGTGAGCGCTGGCTTGAACTGGGCCTGACTGATGAAGAAAAACAGAATCAGCTGGAACAGTTGGCAGAGCAGTATGACGAGCTGAAGCATGAGTTTGAGAAAAAACTTGAAGCGAAGCGCCGTAAAATTACCCAGGGTGATGACCTGGCACCGGGTGTACTGAAGATTGTCAAAGTCTATCTGGCTGTAAAACGTCAGATTCAGCCGGGTGATAAGATGGCGGGCCGTCACGGTAACAAAGGGGTAATCTCTAAGATCAATCCGATCGAAGATATGCCGTATGATGAAAACGGTACCCCCGTTGATATCGTGCTCAACCCGCTGGGTGTACCATCACGTATGAACATCGGACAGATTCTGGAAACCCACCTGGGGATGGCAGCGAAAGGCATTGGTGAGAAAATTAACGCCATGCTTAAGCAGCAGGAAGAAGTCAGTAAATTGCGTGAGTTCATCCAGCGTGCTTATGATCTCGGTGCTGATGTTCGTCAGAAAGTTGATCTTAGTACTTTCAGTGACGAAGAAGTCATGCGTCTTGCTGAGAATCTGAAAAAAGGCATGCCGATTGCCACACCGGTATTTGATGGTGCGAAAGAGGCAGAGATCAAGGAGTTACTGAAACTCGGTGATCTGCCAACGTCTGGACAGATAACGCTGTTTGACGGCCGTACCGGTGAACAGTTTGAACGTCCGGTAACTGTCGGTTACATGTACATGCTGAAACTCAACCACCTGGTTGATGACAAAATGCATGCGCGTTCTACCGGCTCTTACAGTCTGGTAACTCAGCAACCACTGGGCGGTAAAGCACAGTTCGGTGGACAGCGTTTCGGGGAGATGGAAGTGTGGGCACTGGAAGCTTATGGTGCTGCCTATACTCTGCAGGAAATGCTGACCGTGAAATCTGATGACGTGAATGGCCGTACCAAGATGTATAAAAACATCGTTGACGGTAACCATCAGATGGAACCAGGCATGCCGGAATCTTTCAACGTGCTGTTGAAGGAGATCCGCTCGCTGGGTATCAACATCGAGCTGGAAGACGAGTAAGCACTCGCAATAGAAAAGGTTATGGGATGTACTGTTTTACGGTACATCCCTGAGAGTCTCACTCCGACGGGAGCTAATCCGTGAAAGACTTATTAAAGTTTTTAAAAGCGCAAACTAAATCAGAAGAGTTTGATGCGATCAAAATTGCGCTGGCTTCGCCAGACATGATCCGTTCCTGGTCTTTTGGTGAAGTTAAAAAGCCAGAAACCATTAACTACCGTACGTTCAAACCTGAACGTGACGGCCTTTTCTGCGCCCGTATTTTTGGCCCGGTAAAAGATTACGAGTGTCTCTGTGGTAAATATAAACGCCTGAAACACCGTGGTGTTATCTGTGAAAAATGTGGTGTTGAAGTTACCCAGACCAAAGTACGCCGCGAGCGTATGGGGCACATTGAGCTGGCTTCACCCACAGCGCATATCTGGTTCCTGAAATCACTGCCATCGCGTATCGGTCTGCTGCTGGATATGCCACTGCGTGATATTGAACGTGTACTGTACTTCGAATCTTACGTGGTTATCGAAGGCGGGATGACCAATCTCGAAAAACGTCAGATCCTGACAGAAGAGCAGTATCTCGATGCGCTGGAAGAGTTCGGTGACGAGTTCGACGCTAAAATGGGTGCCGAAGCAATTCAGGGCCTGTTAAAAAACATGGATCTGGAGCAGGAGTGCGAGCAGTTACGTGAAGAGTTGAATGAGACTAACTCTGAGACTAAGCGTAAGAAGCTGACTAAACGCATCAAGTTGCTGGAAGCTTTCGTGCAGTCCGGGAATAAGCCAGAATGGATGATCCTGACTGTACTGCCTGTTCTGCCGCCAGATTTACGTCCTCTGGTGCCGCTGGATGGTGGGCGTTTTGCTACTTCCGATTTGAACGATCTTTATCGTCGTGTGATTAACCGTAACAACCGTCTGAAGCGTCTGCTTGATTTGGCTGCGCCAGACATCATCGTACGTAACGAAAAACGTATGTTGCAGGAAGCGGTTGATGCATTGCTGGATAACGGTCGTCGCGGTCGTGCAATCACTGGGACTAATAAACGTCCTCTGAAATCTTTGGCTGATATGATCAAAGGTAAACAGGGTCGTTTCCGTCAGAACCTGTTGGGTAAACGTGTTGACTACTCTGGCCGTTCGGTAATTACCGTTGGTCCATACCTGCGTCTGCATCAGTGTGGGCTGCCTAAGAAGATGGCGCTTGAGCTGTTCAAACCGTTCATCTATGGCAAGCTGGAGTTGCGTGGCCTTGCTACCACTATCAAAGCAGCCAAAAAAATGGTTGAGCGTGAAGAAGCGGTAGTATGGGATATTCTCGATGAAGTGATTCGTGAACACCCGGTACTGCTGAACCGTGCACCTACGCTGCACCGTCTGGGTATCCAGGCGTTTGAGCCAGTACTGATCGAAGGTAAAGCTATTCAGCTGCACCCACTGGTCTGTGCGGCCTATAATGCCGACTTCGATGGTGACCAGATGGCGGTACACGTACCGTTAACTCTGGAAGCGCAGCTTGAAGCACGTGCGTTGATGATGTCCACCAACAACATTCTTTCTCCGGCGAATGGTGAGCCTATCATTGTTCCTTCTCAGGACGTGGTACTCGGCCTCTACTATATGACGCGCGATTGCGTAAACGCCAAAGGTGAAGGAATGGTACTCACCGGGCCAAAAGAGGCTGAGCGTGTTTACCGTGCGGGTCTGGCTTCATTACATGCTCGAGTGAAAGTACGTATCACTGAGCACGAAAAGAATGAGCAGGACCAGTGGGTAGCTAAAACCAGTCTGATCGACACGACGATTGGCCGTGCGATTTTGTGGATGATCGTACCGAAAGGGTTGCCTTTCTCGATTGTTAACCAGGCGCTGGGTAAAAAAGCTATCTCTAAAATGCTGAATACCTGCTACCGCATCCTGGGTCTGAAACCAACAGTGATTTTTGCTGACCAGACGATGTATACCGGCTTTGCCTATGCGGCCCGTTCTGGTGCATCGGTTGGTATCGACGACATGGTGATCCCTGAGAAGAAAGTCGAGATTATCAGCGAAGCTGAAGCTGAGGTTGCAGAAATTCAGGAGCAATTCCAGTCAGGTCTAGTAACCGCGGGTGAGCGTTACAACAAAGTTATCGATATCTGGGCAGCAGCCAATGAACGTGTTGCAAAAGCGATGATGGAAAACCTCTCTACCGAAACGGTAATCAACCGTGATGGTGAAGAAGAGAGACAAGTCTCGTTTAACAGCATTTTCATGATGGCCGACTCTGGTGCGCGTGGTTCTGCGGCACAGATTCGTCAGCTGGCTGGGATGCGTGGTCTGATGGCGAAACCTGATGGTTCAATCATTGAGACACCAATCACAGCAAACTTCCGTGAAGGGTTGAACGTACTACAGTACTTCATCTCAACCCACGGTGCGCGTAAAGGTCTTGCGGATACCGCACTTAAAACCGCTAACTCCGGTTATCTGACTCGTCGTCTGGTTGACGTGGCACAGGATCTGGTGGTCACTGAGGATGATTGCGGAACGCATGAAGGTATCCTGATGACGCCGGTTATCGAAGGTGGCGACGTTAAAGAACCTCTGCGTGAACGTGTACTGGGTCGTGTGACGGCGGAAGATGTCCTGATCCCTGGAACCGCAGATATTCTGTTACCACGTAATACGCTGCTGCATGAACAACAGTGTGATTTGCTGGAAGAGTACTCTGTCGACAGTCTGAAAGTACGTTCAGTAGTAGGCTGTGAGACAGACTTTGGTGTTTGTGCTCATTGCTATGGACGTGATTTGGCGCGTGGTCACCTGATCAACAAAGGTGAAGCGATCGGGGTTATCGCGGCACAGTCTATCGGTGAGCCAGGTACTCAGCTGACGATGCGTACCTTCCACATCGGTGGTGCGGCATCACGTGCAGCAGCTGAATCCAGTATTCAGGTGAAAAATAAAGGTACGCTGAAACTGATCAACGCGAAATCGGTGACTAACTCAGCGGGCAAACTGGTGATCACTTCACGTAACGTTGAACTGAAAATGATCGACGAATTTGGTCGTACCAAAGAGAGCTATAAAGTTCCTTATGGTGCTGCAATGGCCAAAGGTGATGGTGAACAGGTTGCTGCCGGTGAAACAGTTGCCAACTGGGATCCGCATACCATGCCGGTTATCACCGAGGTGAGTGGTTTTGTTCGTTTTGTCGATATGATCGATGGACAGACGATTACTCGCCAAACCGATGATCTGACAGGTCTCTCTTCACTGGTGGTATTAGACAGTGCTGAGCGTACAGCCGGTGGTAAAGATCTGCGTCCGGCGCTGAAAATTGTAGATGCACAAGGTAATGATGTCCTGTTGCCTGGTTCAGATATGCCAGCACAGTACTTCCTGCCAGGTAAAGCGATTGTTCAGCTGGAAGATGGTGTGACTATCAGCTCTGGTGACACGCTGGCGCGTGTGCCGCAAGAGTCAGGTGGTACAAAAGATATCACCGGGGGTCTGCCACGCGTTGCTGATCTGTTTGAAGCGCGTCGTCCTAAAGAACCAGCTATTCTGGCTGAAATCAGCGGGATTATCTCGTTCGGTAAAGAGACGAAAGGTAAACGTCGTCTGGTGATCACACCAACTGATGGTAGTGATCCTTATGAAGAGATGATTCCAAAATGGCGTCAGCTGAACGTGTTCGAAGGTGAACGTGTTGAGCGTGGTGACGTGGTTTCTGATGGTCCTGAATCTCCACATGATATTCTTCGTTTACGTGGTGTGCATGCGGTTACGCGTTATATCACCAACGAAGTGCAGGAAGTTTATCGCCTGCAGGGTGTGAAGATTAACGACAAGCACATTGAAGTTATCGTGCGTCAGATGCTGCGTAAAGCCACCATTGAAAGTGCCGGTAGCAGTGACTTCCTCGACGGAGAGCAGGTTGAATTCTCACGGGTTAAAATCTCTAACCGTGAGCTGGAAACCAGCGGTAAGATCCCGGCTACGTTTATGCGTGATCTGCTGGGTATCACCAAGGCTTCACTGGCAACCGAGTCGTTTATTTCTGCGGCTTCGTTCCAGGAAACCACGCGTGTACTTACTGAAGCCGCTGTCGCAGGTAAACGTGATGAACTGCGCGGTTTGAAAGAGAACGTCATTGTTGGTCGACTGATCCCAGCCGGTACCGGTTATGCATATCATCAGGATCGTATGCGTCGCCGTGCTCAGGGTGAAGTGCCTGCAGCGTTTCAGGTCAGCGCCGAAGAAGCCACAGCAAATCTGGCAGAATTACTGAATGCCGGATTAGGTGGCAGTGACGACGAATAATCGTCCTGTACCCTGCTGATATCGCCCGTAAGGGCGATCTGGTTGGACAAACCCCGGTCATAAAGGTCGGGGTTTTTTTTTGAAAACAGAATAAAAAATGATGGAACGGGCATGGAAACGTTAACAAAGGTGGATCCGCCACTTTCAGAACAACGTACTCCGGCAATAAGTCCAGCTCAGGCGCGGCGAGCCGCCTGGGGGAGTTTTGTCGGTGCAGTGGTCGACTGGTATGACTTTTTGCTTTATGGCATCGTTGCTGCGTTAGTATTTAATACTGAATTTTTCCCTCAAATCAGTCCCTGGATGGGAACTCTGGCTGCTTTCGGTACCTTCGGGGTAGGGTTCTTATTTCGACCTTTGGGCGGCATTGTGTTTGGCCATTTTGGTGATCGGCTTGGCCGTAAACGCATGCTGATGATCACCGTTTGGTTGATGGGGATCTCAACGGCGCTGATTGGCCTGATACCCGCGTTTTCATCTATTGGCTGGTGGGCACCGGTTTTACTGGTGTTACTGCGTGCAGTACAAGGTTTTGCTGTCGGAGGAGAGTGGGGTGGTGCAGCGTTACTGGCTGTCGAGTCGGCTCCGAAAGATAAAAAAGCCTTTTACAGTAGTGGTGTTCAGGTAGGTTATGGCGTTGGATTGTTACTGGCAACCGGGTCCATATCGTTAGTTAGTCTTTATACATCCAACGATGAATTTCTCTCCTGGGGATGGCGTTTGCCTTTTCTGTTCAGTGTGATCCTGGTGGCTTTTGCGTGGTGGATCCGCTCAGGAATGGATGAATCTTTTGAGTTTGAAGCAACGAAAAAAATTCATGAAACCACAGAAAAAATACGTACCCTGCCAATTATCGAAGCGCTTAAGCGCCATCCCGATGCCTTTTTGCTGATTATCGGTTTGCGCCTGGGTGAGTTGCTAACCATGTATATCGTCACCACCTTTGCCCTGAACTTCTCCACGACGCACTTGGGGATGTCGCGTGACCTGTTCCTGCATATTGGTCTGATGGTGGGTGCGATCAGCTGTATTACTATTCCACTCTTTGCCCGCCTCGCGGACAATTATGGGCGGCGGCGAATTTATGTCACCGGAGCATTGTGCGGTGCCTTCAGTGCCTTCCCTTTTTTTATGGGACTGGAAGCGCACAATACCGTGTGGATACTCTTTTTTGCATTCATGCTGGCAAACGTGGCACACGACATGATAGTGAGTGTACAACAGCCGATGTTCACTGAACTATTTGGTACTGCTTATCGTTACAGTGGTGCAGGTGTTGGTTATCAGGTAGCCAGTGTTGTCGGTGGTGGTTTTACTCCTTTTATTGCGGTATTGCTGGTACAGCTCACCGGGGGAACATGGCATGCAGTGGCGGTTTATCTGATGCTGGGTTGTTTAATTTCTGCGGTCGTCGGCTGTTTGATGAAACCTCAGAAGCCCGACTAATTATGCTTCTGCGCGTCATGCCATTACAGATGACGCGCATTTTCCCCTCTGTTCACAGCTGATCTACGTCATTTCTTGTTAGACCAATATCTTTCAGACGAGCGTCATCCATTGTCTTCATTAGTTTTCTGGTCTTCACGCGCTCACGCCAATTGCAAAAGTATTTCCAGCCACGCTGACAGAGGCCAGCAATCCGGAATATACCTTGTTTTTTGTGTTGATTCATGTGTGTTATCTCTCTTGCTATATTTCAGAGAGATAGCATAGAGTGAGAATCTGTTTGGTTTTATACTCAAAGATAAGGTTATTTTTTGATACAGATAGTCTGCTAAACAGACTGAATGGTGCTTTTATCCGAATCTGTACTGTTTTTGCTTTTCTTTATGTCACGGGATGAATATCAATGAGCCGCTATCAGCTTCTCGCCAGCGTGTTACAACAACGTATCGAACAGGGGCTTTATCTTGCAGGGGAGCGTTTACCTTCCGTTCGCGCCCTGGGGAATGAGCACGGTGTCAGCCTTAGCACTGTTCAGCAGGCCTATCATTTGCTGGAAGCAAAGCGTTTAATCATTGCTCAACCTCGGTCGGGCTATTATGTCGCACCGAGGAAAGCATCTCCTCCTGTTCCTGCACCCTCCCGCCCTGTGCAGCGTCCTGTGGAGATTAGTCAATGGGACTCAGTGCTTGAACTGTTCAATCCGCGTTACGAACAGCATGTGCTGAATTTCGGCAGTGGTTCACCAGATATTGAGCACATTTCTCTGTTGCCGTTGTGGAAAATATTATCGCGACTCTGCCAGCGGCATGACCGACGGGTTCTCGATTACGGTAATATGTATGGTACTTCCGAATTGCGTCAACAGGTCGCCCGCATAGCACTGGACAGCGGCTGTCAGCTGAATGCTGAGGATATTGTCATTACTACCGGATGCCAGGAAGCACTGTTTACGGCGATAAGGGCAGTCAGTCAGCCCGGTGAAATTATTGCAGTCGAATCGCCTACTTTTCCAGGTACTCTGCAAATATTGCGTGGTTTGGGTATGAAAGTGATCGAAATCCCTACCGACGCAGTAACAGGTATCAGTCTTGAAGCGTTGCAACTGGCATTAGAACAATGGCCAGTACAAGCTCTGTTACTGGTGCCTAACTGCAATAATCCATTGGGTTTTCAGATGCCGGATAGCCGTAAAAAAGCGCTGATTGTGCTGGCAGAACAATTTGATATCGCGATTATAGAAGACGATGCTTATGGTGATTTAGCTTATGATTATCCCCGGGCAACCACGATTAAATCGTATGATGATGATGGTCGTGTATTGTTGTGTAGCTCCTTTTCAAAAAGTATTGCTCCGGGATTGCGGGTAGGTTGGATAGCGCCGGGACGCTATCTGGAAAGGGTCTTGCATACCAAATACATCAGCACCGGTTACACGGTTCCCCATACTCAGCTGGCGATTGCTGAGTTTATTTTTGACGGACATTTGCAACCGCACCTGAGACGAGTACGTGCGCATTATAAAAAAATCTTGAACAATTTGCCTGTTGGGTCCGTCATTACTTCCCCCCCAAGATTTGCCTCACTCGCCCTCAGGGCGGGTTCCTGTTATGGCTTGAACTACCTGAGGCGGTAGATACCTTGCGTTTGAACCAAGAACTGAAAGCATTTGATATTGGTATTGCCGCAGGTTCACTGTTTTCCGCCTCCGGTAAGTATCGTCACTGCCTGCGACTCAATTGTACCCGGGCCGGCGCAAAGAACAGTGAGCAGGGCATTGAAAAGATAGCAGAGATCGCCTGCCGTCTGATGACGGAGGCGAAATGAAGACAGGATTTTCATCCGGAATAAACCTGATAAGCGCGCTGAGACTATCCACTTCGTCCGAGAAAGGTATCCCAGTCTTTCCATACAGGTTGTAATCCTGCACGGTGAAGTGCGGTTGCTACCTCAATCGGAGTGCGATCATCGTGCGGAGCGAACTGTTCCAGCTCACTCGCTGCTTCTTCAGTGTAACCGCCGGGCTGTGTTTTTGAACCGGCGCTGACACTGTTAATCACCAGAGGAATAACATGATCACGAAAATGAGGGGATTCACGCGTCGAGAGTGACAGTTCAATATCAGGTGCAAATAAGCGAAAAGCGCAGATCAATTGCAATAACTGTGCTTCATCAATATTGCTGGCTGGCTCAACTCCCCCAGCACAGGGCCGAAGACGAGGAAATGAGACAGAGTACTGGCACTGCCAGTAAGTTCGCTGTAAATAGTGCAGGTGTTCAGCAAGCATATAGCTGTCAGTACGCCAGTTATCAGAGAGACCGAGCAGCACGCCCAACCCGATTTTGTTGATCTCAGCGCGTCCCAGGCGGTCAGGTGTCGCCAGCCGCCAGGCAAAATCCTGTTTATTACCCCGCAGATGGTGGCGTTGGTAAGTTGCGGGATGATAAGTCTCCTGATAGACCAGTACACCATCCAGTCCCAGTGGTTTTAATTCCGCATATTCTTCTTCCGCCAGTGGCTGAACTTCCATCATAAGTGAACTGAAATGTGGCCGGATAAGCGGAAGATGCTGGCGAAAGTAATTCATACCAACACGTGACTGATGCTCACCAGTCACCAGCAACAGATGCTGAAAGCCCATTGCTTTAATGGCTTCACACTCTTGTGTTATCTCTCTGGCATCCAGGGTTTTACGCTTTATGCGGTTGCTCATAGAAAAACCGCAATAAGTACAATCATTGGCGCATAAATTAGAGAGATAGAGAGGGACATAAAAGCTCACAACATTGCCAAAACGCTGGCGGGTGAGTTGGTTGGCGCGTTGTACCAATGCTTCAAGATAAGGTGCGGCCGCCGGGGAGATCAGCGCCATAAAATCATCCCTGTTTATCTTGCGTGAGCTTAGCGCCCTTTCAACATCACGGGAGGTTTTACTGTTGATTGAGAGTGATATGTCATCCCACTGCAGTGCAGTGAGATGATGGTTAAAAGTATTTTCTGTTTCCATTATGAGTTCTCCACAGGTGACTGACTGAGAAAATCAGTCAGTGGACTGGTGGCAGCAGCACGTTGCTGACGAGCACCTAATCCCGCGTTGCGGCTCAACTCTCCCGCTTCAATTGCATAACGGAATGCCTGTGCCATGCGAACAGGATCACGGGCAACAGCAATGGCGGTATTCACTAATACTGCATCAACACATAATTCCATGGCTTCAAGGGCGTGACTGGGGGCACCAATGCCAGCATCAACGACAACCGGCACATTCGCCTGTTCAACGATAATCTCCAGAAAATCGCGGGTACGCAGGCCAAGATTGGATCCGATAGGTGCGCCGAGTGGCATGACCGCAGCGCAACCTACTTCTTCAAGCCGTTTACACAGCACCGGGTCCGCGCCGCAATAGGGCAATACGACAAAGCCTTCTTTGACGAGAGACGCTGCGGCTTTGAGAGTTTCTACAGCATCAGGTAGCAGGTACTTCACATCCGGATGGATCTCAAGTTTTATCCAGTGGGTTCCAAGCGCTTCACGTGCCAGACGTGCGGCGAATATTGCTTCTTCGGCTGTCCTGGCACCAGAGGTATTAGGTAGCAGCCTGACACCAGACTGTTGCAGTGGTGCAAGAATGGCATCGGTATGATTTTTTAAATCGACCCGCTTCATTGCCATTGTCACCAGCTGTGAACCTGATGCATGAAGCGCTGCCAGCATCATTTGTGCAGTGGAAAACTTTCCTGTGCCAGTAAATAACCGTGAAGTAAATGAAACATCGGCAATTTTCAACATATCAACCTCCGGCAATGGCCTGAAATAAAAGAATGTTATCCCCATCACGTAGCAGATGGTCAGCCCACGCTGCTTGTGGAATGATCACCTGATTGATGGCCAGTGCACAGCCATCCTGTCGGGTGTGTAACTGATCAAGCAGTGCCTGGACGGTAACAGGCGCAGTGAGCTCAGTGAGCTCATCATTGAGGGTGATGATCACGCTACACCTCCGTAGACTGGACACTGGCTTGATTTGCTCATTTTCAGGGTATTCCAGTGCATGGTTTTGCCGTCAAATAATCTGAGTTGTCCATCTGATGCTTCCGCACCGCTAACGTTCGCGACTAGCTTGATGGCTTCGAGTGCCTGGAGAGCACCCACCATACCAACCACCGGGCCGAGAACACCGGCATTTCGACAGTTGCGCTGAGGTTCACTCTGTTGTGGATACAAACAGGCATAACAGCCATTGAGATAAGGAGGCGTGATGACCAGTAACTGGCCGCCAAAACCTACAGCACTGCCACTGACAAGTGGCTTTTTCTTATTAACGCAAGCGGCGTTGATCGCATGGCGTGTTAGCATGTTGTCAGAACAATCAAGTACCAGATCTGCCCGGCTGACCGCATCATGCAGCGCATTTCCCAGCAGACGTTGTCGCAGAGGGATGGAGTTGACGAGAGGATTGAGTGCCTGCAAATGCTGTTGCGCCAGGATTGCTTTATCACCAGTGACCTCATTGCTGCGATAAAGAATCTGTCGTTGCAGATTGGTGATATGAAGTGTGTCATCGTCAGCCAGTAGTAACGTACCAATGCCGGCTGCAGCCAGATAGAGTGCAGCCGGAGATCCCAGCCCCCCCAGCCCCACGATCAGTAATGTGGCTTGTTGTAATTTTTCCTGGCCTTCCGGACCGATTTCCTCAAGTAATAATTGGCGGCTGTAACGCAGAAAAGCCTCATCATTCAGCATGGTCTACCACCTTGCCTTCGATCAGAGACAGTAAGCGAGCGGTTGCCTGCCGCCAGTCGGGGGCCTGCGTAATGGCACTGACAACCGCGACGCTACCTACGCCGGTTGCCAGTACCTCAGGTACTCGCGCAAGACTAATACCGCCGATAGCGACAGTCGGACAGGGATTCAGTAATGCAACTTGCTGCCGAAGTCTTTCCAGACCCTGAGGTTCAGAAGGCATTTGCTTGGTTTTTGTCGGGAAGATATGGCCGAGTGCGATGTACGAGGGTTTCAGACGCATCGCGCATTCTCTTTCTGCATCGTTATGGGTAGAGATACCCAGCCGTAATCCCGCCTGGTGGATCGCCGGCGAATTAGCATACACCAGGTCTTCCTGGCCTAAATGAACACCTGTAGTGGCACACTGAATTTGGCCACCTGAGCAGAGGTGATATGCTCACCTCAACATCTTATAGGTGAACCAATGAGCAAAGCATTTACTGCTGAATTTAAAGTCGAAGCGGCAAAACTGGTCCTGGATCAGAACTACACTCACGGCGAGGCGGCTAAGGCGATGAACGTCAGCCTCTCCGCCATCAACCGCCGGGTAAAATCGTTACGTATCGAGCGCCAGGGGAAAACGCCCCCGGGGCTGCCTCTGACGCCTGAGCAGACTGAACTCAGGGAAATGAGAAAACGGATACAACGCCTTGAAATGGAGAATGAAATCCTAAAAAAGGCTACCGCGCTCTTGATGTCGGACTCCCTGAACAGTTCACGATAATAGACAGTCTGAGGGCGCACTACCCGGTAGCGCCATTGTGCCGGCTGTTCGGTGTTCACCGAAGCAGTTATCGCTACATTCGTAAAAATGGCAGGGATTCTGACGCCGAGCGTGCCGTTAAACGGAGTCTCGTCAGTGAAGTCTGGAACGCCAGTGGTGGCTCTGCTGGCGCGAGAAGTATCGCCACGATGGTCAGCGCTAAGGGCGTCAGACTCGGGCGATGGCTGGCCGGTAAGCTGATGAAAGAGCTGGATATCGCCAGTTGCCAGGTCCCGGCGCATAAATACAAACGCGGCGGGAACGAACACATTGAAATACCGAACCATCTCGACCGGCAGTTCGCGGTTACCGCGCCGGATCAGGTCTGGTGCGGCGATGTGACGTATATCTGGACGGGAAAATGCTGGGCTTATCTGGCAGCAGTGCTGGATCTGTTCGCCCGCAAACCTGTGGGCTGGGCGATATCGACGTCGCCGGACTCGGCCCTCACGGTCAAAGCATTGCAGATGGCCTGGGAGCTTCGGGGTAAGCCAACAGGCGTGATGTTCCACAGCGATCAGGGCAGCCACTATACCAGCCGTCAGTACCGGCAGGCTCTGTGGCGCTGTCGGATAAAGCAGAGCATGAGTCGCCGGAGTAACTGCTGGGGTAATGCCCCGATGGAGCGGTTCTTCCGGAGCCTGAAGACCGAATGGGTGCCGACGAAGGGCTATAACAGCTTCAACGAGGCTCAGAGCGCGATAATCAGCTACATCACGGGCTATTACAGTGCCATCCGGCCCCACTGGTATAACGGTGGCTTAACGCCAAATGAATCAGAGCGGCTGTTCCACGAACAGTCAGGTCGTGTGGCCAAAATTAGTTGACCACTACACAGATTTCACAAATATCGCGGAAATGCTGGTACAGAAAGTTTTCCTGATGGTGTGACAGACACCATTTAGCCATAATGGAACCACCACGTGATACAATGCCGGTATGACGCCTGGCCGTCATAGGGATGTAACGTAACAGCACACCAGCATGGATAGTGAAGTAATCAACTCCCTATTCAGCCTGCTCCAGTAATGTATCGCGGAACGTTTCCCAGCAGAGATCCTCAGCAACGCCACCGACTTTCTCCAGTGCCTGATAAAGCGGAACTGTACCAATCGGGACAGGACTATTACGCAGGATCCACTCCCTGGTTTCATGAATATAACGGCCAGTGGAGAGATCCATGACGGTATCTGCTCCCCAGCGGGTCGACCAAACCAGTTTCTCAACTTCTTCTTCAATTGATGAACTGACCGCAGAGTTACCGATATTGGCATTCACTTTTACCAGAAAATTACGGCCAATGATCATGGGCTCCAGCTCAGGATGGTTGATATTTGCCGGAATGATGGCTCTTCCTTCTGCGACTTCCTGACGCACGAATTCTGGTGTGATTTGTGGTGGCAGATTAGCTCCCCAGTGTTGGCCAGCATGCTGCTGTTGCAGAACTTCACTATGAATACGGCTACGTCCCATGTTCTCACGGATAGCAATAAATTCCATTTCCGGAGTGATAATCCCGCGTTGCGCATAATGCTTTTGTGTGACGCAACAGCCCGATAGTGCCCGCCGAGGCGAAGCTTGTTGCGCAAACCTGAGTTCATGCAGCGTGATGTCATCCTGACGCTGACGAGTAAATGCTGAGCTAAAACTGTCGATAGGTTGTGTATCGTTTCGTTCCTTAATCCATGTTTCACGCAAGGGAGCAAGCCCCTGGTGAATATCAATTATGGCGTCAGGATCACCATACGGGCCTGATGTGTCATAAACAGGGACAGGTTCATTCTCTTCAAAACGTGGTGCGTTATTGTCGCCGCCAAGCAATGTTGGTGATAACTGAATTTCACGCATGGGGACGCGAATATCGGTTCGTGATCCGCTTAACCAGATACGTTGCGAGTTGGGGAATACCTGACCATTTAGCGAAGCGATAAATTCGCGTGCCTGGGCACGTTGTTCACGACGGTTTAATTTTTTCTCAACGGTAGACATAGCACATTCCTGAATAGACGGGAAAAGAGCTTGTCTGGAGTTCGGATGAGTGAGCGCAAAAGCAGGATAGAGTAATCCCACGGTTGAAAAAGCGACTCTTGTTCCCTTCGCAGGTATTAGCCTGATCAGGTTCCGCGGATCCCGAATTAACGGTCTCAGCCCCGGGGGGCACTCCGACAAGAAGCGTCACCATTTAATAATCGGGTGGAGCCGCAAGCATAAATACAGCGCTGCGACTATCCCCTTAGCATAGTAGGGCTTTACATGAAGTACAAGTGTTGACTTTCTGACTATCCTGCGGGACGTGTTGCCAGCGTGCTGTCATTTGCGGCTATCTGCACAGACTGGTTTTTATCCAGTACAAACTGAATGAATTTATCTTCCAGACTAAACCGTGCTTCGAGTGCTTCTCCCACCGAGGAGAGCGCAAGGTGTAATCCTTCTGAAGGCGATGATGTCAGGGAAGGCTCCAGATGGTTATCATATGTTTGCATGATATCATTAGTGTTTACCTGAAGAGCGGGATAAATTAAAGCGGCTTTAGCCAGCTGCTCACTGCCTTTCATCTCGGTAACAAAACGTTGATAAATTGTGAAATGGCCGCTGGAAAGATAGTCAACCAGATGGTGACAAAAGGTGTCAAGATTATCGCTACTGAAGCGGTCAGGGATATCTTTATTTGGCTTAATTCCGATCAACTGATAATAGTGAATCAGCAACGCTTTACGTGATTGCAGACAGAAATCCACAAGGTCATTGCATCCACCAATACGGGCGGTAAGGTTTTCTAACTGGTTAAGCATGATGGCTCCGTGGATAATATATTGATGCATCTGCTGATACATCAGTGGCATCAATAGATAAGTAAGAGGAACAGGTTATGGAACGTCAGATCCTAAGCGTAGACGCTGGCTGGTGGATTGTCAGTGAAAATCAGCAACTTTGGTTGCCTGAGGGAGAAATTCCTCATGGTGAGGCGGCCCATTATAATTTGGTTGGTCAGGCAGGCATGCAAATTGGTGAATGGCAGGGGGAGCCAGTGTGGCTGATACGTCAGGCGCGCGCGCAACAGATGGCTTCCTTACGCCAAATTATGGATGACTGCGATACCGGACTGTTTCAATTGGCTGGCCGGGGAGTTCAGTTAGCAGCGTTTTATTTTTCTCATCAGTTTTGTGGTTATTGTGGGCACCGTATGGAGGCCAGTAAAACGGAATGGGCTTGTTTATGCCCTCAGTGCCGCCAGCGTTATTATCCGCAAATTGCTCCCTGCATTATCGTGGCTATCCGCCGTGGAAAGGAAATCTTGCTGGCACAGCATCAGCGTCATCGTAATGCGTTGTACACGGTATTGGCTGGTTTTGTCGAAGTGGGCGAAACACTGGAGCAGACTGTTGCTCGAGAGGTGATGGAGGAGAGCGGAATTAAAGTAAAAAATGTACGTTATATCGCTTCTCAGCCCTGGCCATTTCCACAATCGTTAATGATGGCTTTTATGGCAGATTATGAGAGCGGAGATTTGCATATTGACCGTCGTGAATTGCGTGATGCTGATTGGTATCGCTACGATGCACTACCCCCTCTGCCTGCAGTCGGCACTGTCGCGCGTCGGTTAATTGAGGACACTGTGGTGCTGTGCCGTAATGAAAATATCATGTGAGTATTGTCGCGTTGTAAGGCGGCTGAAAACCACTGCAGAAAGCGATGAATTCTCTCATAGCCATAAAAAAAACATCTCCGGCAAATTTTGGCTTATCATTCTTTGCCGGTGAACGGCTTACTGTGATGTCTTTGGGAAGAGGCAGGTCATAAATACGCAGGTATTATCGATACAGCTTGCCGTCCGGAGAGCAAAAGACAATGGT
Source organism: Erwinia sp. (assembly GCA_964016415.1). Classification (NCBI taxonomy): domain Bacteria; kingdom Pseudomonadati; phylum Pseudomonadota; class Gammaproteobacteria; order Enterobacterales; family Erwiniaceae; genus Erwinia; species Candidatus Erwinia impunctatus. The sequence goes on from OZ024666.1 coordinate 3,453,794, forward strand.
CAGTTGCCTGTTACTGCTATGCAACCACGCTATCTTGATGTTCAGACTGGTATGGAGACTATGGTGCAAGTCAGGGTAAAAACGAATTTTTGGATGATTTGGCTTTTCTGGTTAACAGGACTGATCGTGTATGTCTTTTTCAACGAAAAGCTGGTTTTTCTTTTACTTGTCGTTGTTCCATTCATTTTTTCACTATTTATCAGGATTTTTCCCTTTAACAGAAGGATGTTATCAGAGATGTTTAACTTTAATAAAAAAAATGCAGACGTGATGGCAGATGAATCAGCTGAGACTTCTCAGATGGAAAACGTAGTAAAAGTTCCTGAAGCGAGTACTAAAAAAGAGACAGTGATCGCTCCAGGAAGCGTATTGCGTGGACAAATCACCAATGAAAACAACATCTCGATAAATGGGATCGTAGAAGGGGATATTTTTAGCCAGAAAACCACGCAGATTGGCCGCGAAGGTGAAGTGATTGGTCAAATTAAAACTACCTCACTTTACATTAACGGGGTGCTGAAAGGAGGCTGTCACGCGCAGACAGTTGTGATTATGTCACAAGGAAGAGTCGAAGGTGATATTCACGCCAGTGAGTTTTCAATCGAAAAAGGCGGGGTTTTTGTCGGTAACTCTCACCATTTGGAGGAGAAAAATTTGCCACAAAAGTCTGAGAATAGTCATCCTAAAAAACCGAGCCGTCCTCTTCCTGTTCAGACAGGAAAAGAACAGGACACACCTCGTCCTGAAAAGTAACCTTTGTATTTTATAGCGGAAAATGAGTTCCCGCAGTAAGGTCACATCACTCTCTTTCGTAATCAATGTTACACTGTCTCTTTGGCCGGAAAGAGAGTTTTGTGATGAGTGAATTGAGCAACGATCGTTATTTACGGGCATTATTACGACAACCGGTTGATGTCACACCGGTTTGGATGATGCGGCAGGCAGGACGTTATCTGCCAGAATATAAAGCTACAAGGGCGCAGGCTGGTGATTTTATGTCCTTGTGTAAAAATGCTGAACTGGCTTGTGAAGTCACTCTTCAACCTCTGCGGCGTTACGCGCTGGATGCCGCTATTCTCTTTTCAGATATTTTAACCATCCCTGATGCCATGGGTTTAGGGCTCTATTTTGGTCAGGGCGAGGGACCTCGCTTCACTTCACCTGTGACCTGCCGCGATGATGTCCTGCGTTTACCCATTCCTGATCCGGAACAAGAATTACAATACGTGATGAATGCCGTTCGGACTATACGTAAGAACTTACAGGGTGCGGTGCCTCTGATTGGTTTTTCTGGTAGTCCCTGGACGCTGGCAACTTATATGGTGGAAGGCGGCAGCAGTAAGGCTTTCACCAAAATAAAAAAGATGATGTATACCGATGCAGAGGTATTACACCTGATGCTCGATAAGCTGGCAGACAGTGTGGTGTTGTATCTCAATGCGCAGATTCGTGCGGGTGCGCAGGCAATCATGTTGTTTGATACCTGGGGTGGCGTGCTTACCGGCCCTGATTATCTGGATTTTTCGCTGAACTACATGCATAAGATTGTTGATGGCCTGATACGCGAGAATGATGGCAGGAGAGTGCCAGTAACGTTGTTCACCAAAGGTGGCGGGCAATGGCTGGAGGCGATGGCGGCAACAGGCTGTGATGCTCTGGGGCTTGACTGGAGTACGGATATCGCGAAAGCCCGTCAACGTGTAGGCGATAAAGTGGCCCTGCAAGGTAACATGGATCCTTCAATACTTTATGCTCCGGCTCAACGAATCCAACAGGAAGTCAGTCGTATACTGGACGGATTCGGCAGCGGAGAAGGTCATGTATTCAATCTTGGTCATGGTATCCATCAGGATGTACCCCCTGAGCATGTTGCTGATTTTGTCGATGCTGTGCATACATATTCCCGTCAGTATCATCAGGCATGATAAATTTTTCGGCTTTGCGGGAGGCGCAATCTCATCTGGCCGCGAGAGTATCCTGTGTGGATGACCCTGAAGGGTTAGAGCCGCGTTATATTGGTGGTGCGGATGTTGGGTTTGAACAACAGGGTGCAGTGACGCGTGCGGCACTGGTTATCCTGAGTTACCCTGAGCTGGTGATGGTCGAGTATCGTGTGGCACGTGTTGCGACCACGATACCCTATATTCCGGGTTTACTCTCATTTCGTGAATGCCCTGCACTTTTGGCTGCCTGGCAACAGCTGGAGCAACGGCCTGATTTATTGTTTGTTGATGGGCAGGGAATAGCTCATCCCCGTTACTGCGGTGTTGCCGCACATTTTGGTGTTGAGGTCGATGTACCCACCATTGGTGTCGCTAAAAAGCGACTGTATGGTACGGCAGCGGTTCTGGATGATGCCGAGGGCGCATTTCAGCCATTAAGGGATAAACACCGTCAGCTCGGCTGGATATTACGCAGTAAAGCACGTTGTCATCCTCTGTATCTCTCCCCTGGTCATCGGGTCAGTGTATCCTCCGCTTTGGTGTGGGTCCAACGTTGTCTCAAAGGTTATCGCTTACCCGAACCAACACGCTGGGCTGATGCTGTCGCATCACGGCGTCCGGCGTTTATGCGTTACTGCAGCCAGTAAGCTGCCGGGCTATCGTGAGTTCCCTCTGATTTTCATATACACTGCTACCTGCTTGCTTCTCTGAGAGTAAATAACAATGTTACGTAACCCTATCCACCTGCGGCTGGAAAAACTCGACAGCTGGCAGCATGTGACCTTTATGGCTTGTCTGTGTGAGAGGATGTATCCCAATTATTGGGCCTTTTGTCAGCAGACTGGTTTTGCTGATGGACTGATCTACCGTCGTATTCTTGATTTGGTGTGGGAAGCGCTGGTGGTGAAAGAGGCGAAGGTTAATTTCGATAGCCAGCTGGAAAAATTCGAAGAAGCCATCCCGGCAGCGGACGCTTTCGATTTGTATGGTGTTTATCCTGCTATTGATGCCTGTGTGGCATTGAGTGAACTACTACACTCTCGTTTAAGTGGTGACACTCTTGCTCATGCAATAGCTGTCAGTGAGGCTTCAGTGACTTCGGTGGCAATGTTTGAAATGACACACGCTGGACGTGAAATGAGTGAGGATGAGTTAAAAGTTAACAGCGCCATTGAGGAAGAATGGGATATTCAATGGGAAATTTTCCGTCTGCTCAGTGCCTGTGAAGAGCGGGATTTGGATCTGATCAAAGGACTTCGATCAGACCTGCGGGAGGCAGGGATCAGTAACATTGGTATAAAATTTGACCAATAGAGTAAGAAAATAGCATGAATACACGGAATTGTCCTCTTTGAAGGCTTCCCATTTCCCCCCTCTCTGGTCTACATTTGGGGGGCTGAATAATGTGGCTTTTGGTGCGTGTATGCAGGTGAGTGCCAGTATCTGGTTTTTCCCTCGCACTCGATGCTTGGCCAGGCGATAAATACACTGTAAGGATTAATGTATGAACAAGACTCAACTGATCGATGTGATTGCAGAGAAAGCGGACCTTAACAAAACCCAGGCTAAAGCAGCTCTGGAATCTACTCTGGCTGCAATTACAGAGTCTCTGAAAGAGGGTGATGCTGTTCAACTGGTTGGATTTGGTACTTTCAAAGTCAATCACCGTGCTGAGCGTACAGGCCGTAACCCGCAAACAGGTAAAGAGATCAAAATTGCGGCAACGAATGTACCTGCTTTCGTTTCTGGTAAAGCTCTGAAAGATGCTGTGAAATAATCGACCATTTCAGGTATGAATTCCGGGGGCTTTTGCCCCCTTTATTATTGTTACCTTTATTGAAAGTCATTTTCCTCGCTTTAACTTTGCCGGTATGAGCAGTGGAGCTCGATTATGATACGCGCAACGCTGATGGCTTTACTAATAGGTGTTTTGTTATCGGGATGTCGTTCCTCCTCAACACCCTCTGGCCCCGCCGGATTGTTCGCCAGTGGCTATTTGACCGAAGAGGGATCTCTGAGACTCTGGCGTCAGGACAGCCAGGGAGAACCGCGGCGAGTGTTTACTTTCTATTCTCCATTCTCAAGGGCTTACAGCGAAACCACCGATTACCACTGGCAGGAAAGTAAATTGATTGCTGTTGAACAAATTCGGAAAGGTAAACAAGGAGATGTTTCAACAACGGAGGTCCGTTTTGACAGCCGTGGCGAATTAATTTTTATGCAGCGTCAACAGGCAGGCCGTCGGGAAAGTTTAACGGCAGAGACGGTATCACGTTTGCAATTCGAGGCCTCCCGTTTGCGCGAGAGCAGTGATGATCTCAGGCGCGGAGATGTTGTTCTGCGGCAGGCACAATGGACGGAGCGTCATCAGGCGATCGCTTGTCAGGGCGAACAGCAGCAACCACAGTTTAACGAGACAACACTACGGCTGATTGACGCATACAGTAAAACTACAATCGGACCACGTTTTATCGCCTGGTTAGAGGGGCCAGAAAAAACCACGCAACTGCTTTTGCTGAGCAGTGAAAATCTGTGTCAGAACGAACCTGATAAGACAACGTTTTAACGGATAACAGAAAGGGATACCAATAACAGGAACCCTCTGTTTGCATGAGACCAATGCTGCGAATTTCTGCCACGTCGGCAGGGACGTGGCAGAGAATGATGAGTAAACTAAAGTCGCTCTATTGCCCGGTAGCCAATATCTCCACGACAGAAAACGCCATCCCACTTAATTTGCTCAGCTAGCTTGTAAGCTCTCTGTTGTGCGGCGGCAATATCGTGTCCCAGAGCCGTGACGCAGAGTACCCGGCCTCCCTGAGTAACTACTGCACCTGATTCATCGAGTTGTGTACCAGCATGAAACACCTTCTCATCATCCTTTGCTTCTGTTGCCGCAGGAAGACCATGAATTTCATCTCCAGTGCGGTAATCACCAGGATAACCGCCAGCTGCCAGCACAACACCTAAGGCCGGACGCGGATCCCATTCAGAACGTTTAGTGTGAAGTTCTCCCTGAGTCGCTGCCAGACACAATTCTACCAGGTCAGATTGCATACGCATCATGATTGGCTGTGTTTCCGGATCGCCAAAACGACAATTAAACTCAATAACTTTCGGTATCCCCTGCTTGTCAATCATGAGTCCGGCATAGAGAAAGCCAGTATAAGTATTACCCTCGCTCGCCATACCACGCACGGTCGGCCAGATGATGGTTTCCATTACTCGCTGATGGATCTCATCACTGACAACCGGGGCGGGGGAGTATGCTCCCATTCCACCGGTATTCAGACCCGTATCGCCATCGCCCACACGTTTATGATCCTGACTGGTCGCCATTGGCAACACATTTTCGCCATCGACCATGACGATGAAACTGGCTTCTTCACCATCCAGAAACTCTTCTACAACAATACGATGGCCTGCATCACCGAATGCATTACCTGCCAGCATATCCTGAATAGCCTCCTCGGCTTCTGACAGTGTCATAGCAACAATCACCCCTTTACCGGCGGCAAGTCCATCGGCTTTAATGACAATAGGGGCCCCTTTACTGCGTACATAATCCAGGGCAGGTTGTACTTCCGTAAAGTTTTGGTATTCGCCAGTAGGAATCTGATGGCGGGCCAGAAAGTCTTTGGTAAATGCTTTGGAACCCTCAAGTTGCGCGGCTGCCTGAGTGGGACCAAAAATGGCTAATCCCTGTTCGCGGAAAGCATCGACCACCCCTTTTACCAGTGGCGCTTCAGGACCGACAATCGTCAGACCGATATTTTCCTGTTTAGCAAAAGCCAGCAGGGCGGGAATATCAGTGGCATTGATCGCAATATTGTTGAGTGCGGGTTCCAGCGCGGTGCCTGCATTACCCGGAGCGACAAATACGTTGTCTGCCAATGGTGATTGTGCCGCTTTCCATGCCAGCGCATGTTCACGGCCACCATTTCCAATAATCAGAATGTTCATTCTTTCAGACTCCGTAATCAATGGCGGAAGTGACGCATATGAGTAAAAATCATAGCAATATTGTGTTCGTTTGCGGCCGTGATAACTTCTTCGTCACGGATAGAACCGCCTGGCTGAATAATGCAACTGACACCGACTGCGGCGGCGGCATCGATACCATCCCGGAAAGGGAAAAAGGCATCGGAAGCCATTGCGCAACCTTTTACCTCAAGGCCTTCATCTGCGGCTTTTATACCAGCAATTTTGGCTGAGTAGACCCGGCTCATCTGTCCGGCACCGATACCAATGGTCATATTATCGCGCGCATAAACGATAGCATTGGATTTAACGAATTTAGCGACCTTCCAGCAAAACAGTGCGTCACGTAATTCGCTTTCGGTGGGTTGACGCTTGCTGACAACCTGTAACTGACTGGCGTCGACCATACCTAAATCACGGTCCTGTACTAAAAGACCACCATTAACACGCTTGAAATCAAGCGCGGCAACGGACTGTGGCTGCCACTCGCCACAGACCAGTACACGAACATTGGTTTTAGTGGCTGTTACTTTCAGTGCGGCCTCAGTGATCGACGGAGCGATGATCACCTCGACAAACTGGCGACTGATAATTGCTTCCGCTGTAGCCTCATCAAGAGGGCGATTAAAGGCAATAATGCCACCAAAAGCAGAAGTAGGGTCGGTCTGGTAAGCGCGATTATAAGCTTCCAGTAATGAGTCAGCGCTCGCTACGCCGCAAGGGTTAGCATGTTTTACAATTACGCATGCGGGGTGTTCAAAAGCCTTCACACATTCAAGAGCCGCATCAGTGTCGGCAATATTATTGTAGGAAAGTGCTTTGCCCTGGAGCTGGCGAGCCGTGGCGACACAAGCTTCAGTCTGCGTATCTTCTATATAGAAGGCTGCCTGCTGGTGACTGTTTTCACCGTAACGCATATCTTGTTTTTTAATAAAGTTGAGATTCAGTGTGCGTGGGAAATGGCCCGATGGCTGTGTGGTATCACCATGATAGGCAGGTACCAGACAACCAAAGTAATTGGCGATCATGCCATCATAGGCTGCCGTATGCTCGAAGGCTTTAATAGCAAGATTGAAGCGTGTTTCTAGCGTCAGACTGTGTTGATTAGTATCAAGTTCGGAAATGATGTCATCATAATCATTACTGTTAACAATAATGGCGACATCTTTGTGATTTTTTGCCGCGGAACGAACCATGGTAGGGCCGCCAATATCGATATTTTCGACAGCATCGGCGAGTGTGCATGTCTCTTTAGCAACGGTAGCGGCAAACGGATACAAATTAACGACCACCATATCAATAGGTAGAATATCATGCTGCTCCATAATATCATCATCAATCTGCCTGCGCCCCAGGATACCCCCGTGCACTTTCGGGTGCAGTGTTTTTACGCGTCCATCCATCATCTCAGGAAAACCAGTGTAGTCAGAAACTTCTGTAACAGGTAATCCTGCGTCAGCTAACAGACGTGCAGTTCCACCGGTTGAGAGAAGTTCAACTCCTCGTTGAGACAATGCCTGAGCAAACTCAATAATACCTGATTTATCGGATACGCTGAGCAGAGCACGGCGTACAGGACGAGGTTGTTGCATGATAATCCCCTGACTGTGTCACGTAACTTAAATAGATGATGACCTGAGTCGGCATAATGTAATGTGGCCGTCTGTGAGCCGACATTATGCCGTGATACTCAGAAGTGTTGCTGGCAGAGAGCCAAAAAAAGTTGCGGGCATTGTAGCGAAAACGTTTGCGTGATGCTCGTTTAAAATCATCACTGGCTCAGAACTGTTTATAACCTTGTGGATAACTAAGTATAAACTACAGTATTGCTGTGGAATGCAGCAGTTGAGAGGTTTTTTTGAAATTAACGCTTGCCTGTCATCGGGAA